>NZ_JBEXID010000003.1:0-218092 GCF_040608395.1 Streptomyces sp. NPDC005181 | reverse complement strand
AGGCATTTTCAGCCCGTGCCGCTAGCCGCAACGCGCTGACCAGCATCGATCCCCGACCTGACCCACCGAAACCCCGCCGAACTGTGGAAGCCGGGCCCTATCCGTGTGATGAATGCGAGCAGTGGTTCGCCGCCGTGCGGGGCGGAGCGCGGGTCGGCGAGCCAGGCATCCATCGCGGCCGGTTCACGGGCCGCCACCTCATGCAGGGTCAAGCCGCGCCAGCGGCCCATGTCGCAGTCGCGCAGGGCCGGTTGGGCCATGGGGGCGTAGCCGAGCGCCTCCCCGGTGGCGCGGCTGCGTGCCGTCGGTGAGCAGTAGCGCAGTTCGGCGGCGCCCAGGGGCACCAGGGCCTGCGCGGCGAGCTGCACCTCGTGCCAGCCGGCCTGGTCGAGCGGCCGGTCGTCGTCGAATCGCTCGGCGAGCAGAGAGGAGCTGCGCGCCGCGGCGACGAGCGAGACTCGAACACTCATGGCGGAGATCGTGGAGCGGAACGCCGCCCAGGTCAAGGGGGAGCCTCGTCAGACGGATCCGAGGGCGTCGAGCCGGAGGTACATCCACTTCTCGGGGTTCCGCAGCGGCTTGAACCCGACTCTCTCGTAGACCCCGTGGGCGTCGTCGGTGGCGAGCGTGAGCCTGCGGATGCCGGTCGGGGCGAGGTGGTCGCGCACGGCGGCGGCGAGCCGGGTGCCGAGACCGTGACCGCGGGCCGGCCGCTCGACGTACACATCACAGAGCCAGGCGAAGGTGGCATGGTCCGTCACCACCCGGGCATAGCCGACCTGCTCCCCCGAAGTGGTGTCGTACGCACCGAAGTTGAGCGATCCGGCGATGGCCAGGTCCTGCTTCTCGCGGGTACGGCCGAGGGCCCAGTAGGCGTCGGTGGAGAGCCAGTGGTGGATCCGGGCCGGGTCCAGCCGGGCCGGATCGGACGAGATCTCGTAACGCTGCCGGGGGATGTCAGTCATGTCCGGAGGATAGGTGGTGCGGGCCGGGGGCGGCGAAGAGCTTGTCGCAGGCGGCGCGCAGCCGCCGTACGCCCTCGGTGATCTCGCCCGCTCCGGCGACCGCGGCGAAGCTCAACCGCACCTGGGCGGACGGGGGTTCGGCGCAGTAGTAGGGACGGCCCGGTGCGATCGCGACGCCCGCGCACAGGGCTGCCGAGACGAGCGCCACTTCGTCCGGGCCGGTTTCGGCGTCGGGCAGCCGCAGCCAGAGACTGCCGCCGCCCGCGGGGACGTGCGGGAGCTGGAAGTCGGGCAGTTCCAGCCGCAGCGCGGCCGTCATGGCGGTCCGCCGGTTCTTCAACTCGGCCGATACGGACCGCAGATGGTGTCCCCAGGCCGGAGAGCCGACCAGTTCCAGAGCCGCTTCCTGGAGCGGGCGGGGGACGAAGAAGCTGTCGACGACCTGGAGGGCGCGCAGCCGTTCCAGTACCGGGCCACGGGCGGCCAGCGCTCCCACCCGCAGGCTGGGCGAGGTGACCTTGGTGAGGGAGCAGACATGCACGACGACGCCGTCGGGGTCGTCGGCTGCGAGGGGCGCCGGCAACGGGCCCGCGTCGTCGTGGACGAGCCGGCGGGCGAAGTCGTCCTCGACGACGAAGGCCCCCGCCTCGCGGGCGATCCGGACGACCTCGCCGCGCCGGCCCGGAGCGAGGACCGCACCGGTCGGGTTCTGGAAGAGCGGCTGGCACACGAAGACACGGGCGCCGGTGGCCCGGAAGGCGGCGGCGAGCAGTTCGGGTCGCACCCCGTCGGCGTCGACCGGCACCGGGACCGGCCGCAGTCCGGTGGCGCGGGCGGCCGCCAGCATGCCCGGGTAGGTGGGCGATTCGACGAGGACGGGGGCGCCGGGCGGGGCGAGGGCGCGCAGGGCGGTGGTCAGGGCGCTCTGGCCACCCGCGGTGATCAGCACATCGGCAGCGGTGAGCGAGGGCCCGATCTCGCGGGCGAACCAGGCGCGCAGTTCGGTGAGGCCGTCGGTGGGCGGGCGGCCCCAGGCGCCGGGGCGGCGGCCGGCCCGGGCGAGGGCGGCGGCGAGTGCCCGTTCGGGCTGGAGCGTGGGGTGGAGGTAGCCGCCGTTCAGTTCGATGACACCGGGCGGCGGTGCGGTGAGCGTGACCAGGACACCGGACGCGTCGACGGTACGCGGCACGGACTCGGGGCCCCCGTCACCGTTGAGGGAGATCTCCTGCCAGGAGGTGTCGCCGGGCGGGGGCACGTCGGTACGGGGCTGCGCCCGGAAGGCGCCGGAGCCGGGGCGGGTGACGACAAGCCCCTCGGCGGCGAGCTGCGCGATGGCCCGGGAGACGGTCACGGGGCTGACCCGGAAGCGCTCCACGAGGGCCCGACTCGACGGCAGCTTCCCACCGGGTGAGTAGCGGTTCAGCTCGCCACGGAGGGAACTGGCCAGCCCGGTGACGCTGTTACGCTCTTGCATGACAACACAGGATAGCGCTACCCACCCTGCATCGATAGCGATTGTCCCGCCGACCGGCAGGAGCGGCACTCTTCTCGCCGGGCTCGGCGTCGTCGCCTTCTCACTGACGTTTCCGTCCACCGTCTGGGGGCTGGAGAGCTTCGGACCCTGGTCGCTGGTGACCCTGCGCAGCCTGCTCGCCGCACTGATCGCGGGCGGCGTGCTCCTGGCCGGACGGGTCCCGGTGCCGGACCGCCGCCACTGGAGCGGGCTCGCGGTCGTCGCGGGCGGCGTGGTGGTGGGCTTCCCGCTACTGACGACGCTGGCCCTGCAGACCTCCACGTCGTCGCACGCGGCGGTCGTGGTGGGACTGCTGCCGCTGACCACGGCGGTGTTCTCGTCGCTGCGGACCGGGACGCGTCCGCCGCGTGCCTTCTGGATCGCGGCGCTGGCCGGGGCGGCCGTGGTCATTGCCTTCACCGTGCAGCAGAGCGGCGGCGCGCTGTCCGCGGGCGATCTGTATCTTTTCGGCGCGCTGCTGGTGTGCGCGGCGGGATACACGGAGGGTGGCAGGCTGGCGGCGGTGATGCCGGGGTGGCAGGTGATCGGCTGGGCGCTGATCCTCGCGGCGCCGCTGATGGTGGCGGGCGCGGCGGTCGCGCTCTCCTTCGAGCCGGTTCGGCCGACCGCCCACGGGATCATCGGCCTGGTGTGGGTGGCGGTGGGCTCCACCTTCGTCGGCCTCTACGTCTGGTACCGCGGCATGGCGGAGATCGGTGTTCCGCGGGCCAGTCAGCTTCAGCTCGCGCAGCCGCTGCTGACCCTGGTGTGGTCGTTCCTGCTGCTCGGCGAGGAGGTCTCGGCGGCCGCGCCATTGGCGGCGGTGGCCGTGCTGGTCTGCATCGCGGCCACCCAGCGGTCGGGGGCCCGGCGGTAGTCCGTCCGGTGCACGCGGGCGTCCGGTCATAGACTTGTCGACAAGGACCGCCACCCGTGAGGAGGTCACTCCCGATGGAGGCACACCCGGGCGACCGGCTGCTGACGCACGGCAGGACCGTGGGCCAGCCCGACAGGGTCGCAGAGATCGTCGAAGTGCTCGGTGACGGGGGCGCTCCCCCGTACCGCGTCCGCTCCGACGACGGACACGAACACCTGGTTTCACCAGGTCCTGACACCGTCGTCCAGCACACCGTGGTCCGGCACCGGGGCCCGGAGACCCCGTAGGGCCCCCGGGCGGACCATCCCCGACCGCAACCACAGCCAGGTGCGCTCCCCTCCGGCCCCTCGGGTCAGCGAGGAGGGCGCACCCTGTGTCGATAGTGGTCGGCGACCACGTGAGCCATCGTGCCGATCCGGTCGGTCACGACGTCCTTCCCGGAGAAGTAGACATGGCCGCGGACCCCGTCGTAGGCGGCGGCGAAATCGAGATGGCGGGAGAGCTCGGCAGGGTCCTGCCAGGCGGCGGGCTGGGCCGGGTCGCCGGCCTTGTAGAGCGCCTCGCCGACGAAGAGATCGACGCCGGTGCCCCGTACGACCTCGTCCCACCAGGGCAGCAGCTTGGCGTAGTCCGCGGCGGCGAAGCCGATGTTCCAGTAGACCTGCGGGCAGATGTAGTCGATCCAGCCCTTCTTGATCCAGCCGCGGGTGTCCGCGTGCAGATCGTCGTAGGTCTGCACACCTGCCCTGGTGTCCGAGCCCAGCGGGTCGGTCGCGACGTTGCGCCAGACTCCGAACGGGCTGATCCCGAAGCGGACGTTCTTGTTGATCTTCTTGATCCGCTCCGCCGTCTCGCGCACCAGCTTGTCGGTGTTGTCGCGGCGCCAGGCGGCCTTGTCCGGGAAGTCCGCGCCGTACTTCGCGTACGTGGCGTCGTCGTCGAAGACCTGTCCGGCGACCGGGTACGGGTAGAAGTAGTCGTCCCAGTGGACGGCGTCGATGTCGTAGCGGCGGACCGCGTCGAGCATCGCGTCCTGGACGAAGCGGCGGACCTCGGGCAGTCCGGGGTTGTAGTAGAGCTTCCCGCCGTACGGCAGGACCCAGTCGGGATGCAGACGTGCGGGGTGGGTGGGGATCAGCCGGGACGGGTCGGTGTGGTTGGCGACCCGGTACGGGTTGAACCAGGCGTGCAGTTCGAGGCCGCGCCGGTGCGCCTCGCGGACAGCGGTGCCCAGCGGGTCCCAGCCGGGGTCCTGGCCCTGGACCCCGGTGAGGTACTGGGCCCACGGCTCGTAGGGCGACGGCCAGAGCGCGTCGGCGGTCGGCCGCACCTGGAGGATCACGGCGTTCAGCCGCCGGTCGACTGCCTGGTCGAGGTAGGCGATCAGCTCGGCCTGCTGCTCCGCCGCCGTCAGGCCGGGCGCCGACGGCCAGTCGATGTTGGCGACGGTGGCGACCCACATGCCGCGCAGCTCGCGCCTGGCGGCGTGTGAGCGGGCCGCCTGGCCGGACGACGCACCTGGCCGGGCCGCCGGAACAGTCTGCGGTACGGCGACGGCCGCACCCGCCCCGGCCGTTCCGGCCACCACCCCCGCGACCACTCCGGCCGCACCCGCCACAAAGCCTCTTCGGGCGATTTGCCGCATTCCGTTGCCACCTACCGTCTCTGTGTCCTCGTCCGTCACCCTGGTATCCGGGCGTAACGCTGAGCATGCCCGCCCCGGCCCGTCATGACCCGTAGGCCGCGGAGTAACGTCGGGGGGTCGAGGCGCGACCCGGAATCAGACGGGTGTCCGCCGAACGGAGATCAGCGAAAGGCACGAGGTGACGGACTCTATGGCCGACATTGCACGCGTCGGAGTGGTGGGCTGTGGCCAGATGGGCGCAGGCATCGCGGAGGTGTGCGCCCGCAGCGGCCTCGAGGTCAAGGTGGCCGAGACCACCGGCGAGGCGCTGGAGATCGGTCGCACCCGGCTCCACAACTCCCTCTCCAAGGCCGCCGAACGCGGCAAGATCACTGAGGCGGAGCGCGACGAGACACTCGGCCGCCTCAGCTTCACCACCGACCTCGGCGAGTTCGCGGATCGCGATCTCGTCATCGAGGCCGTCGTGGAGAACGAGCAGGTCAAGACCGAGATCTTCCAGGTGCTCGACCAGGTGGTGACCCGGCGGGACGCGATCTTGGCCTCCAACACCTCGTCCATCCCGCTGGTGAAGCTGGCCGTGGCGACCTCCCGTCCGGACCAGGTCGTCGGCATCCACTTCTTCAACCCGGCCCCGGTGCAGAAGCTCGTCGAGCTGATCCCCGCGCTGACCACGTCCGACGAGACGGTCAAGCGGGCCGAGGCCCTGGTGCAGGACGTGCTCGGCAAGCACCCGATCCGCGCCCAGGACCGCTCCGGCTTCGTCGTCAACGCACTGCTGATCCCGTATCTGCTCTCCGCGATCCGGATGTTCGAGTCGGGCATCGCCAGCCGCGAGGACATCGACAACGGCATGGAGCTCGGCTGCGCCCACCCGATGGGCCCGCTGAAGCTCTCCGACCTGATCGGTCTGGACACCGTGGCCTCGGTCGCCGACTCGATGTACGCCGAGTTCAAGGAACCGCTGTACGCCGCTCCCCCGCTGCTCCAGCGGATGGTGGACGCGGGCCGGCTCGGCCGCAAGACGGGCTCGGGCTTCTACCCGTACTCCTGACCGCTGATGGGGCCGCACGGGGCCGGCCAGGGGTGCCCGGCCGGCCCCGCGTGCGTGGCTGTCACGGAGCCCGGGTCCCGTCCGAGCGGCGGTCCGGGCTCACCCCAGCCGTAAGTGATGGAGCATCATCAGCCCGGCCACCATGTTGGCGGCCGGGACCTCGCCCCGGGCGATCATGTCGGGCACCAGCTTGAGCGGTATCCACTCGCGCCGCGACGACTCGAAGTCGTCCTGCGGATGGCCCGTCCAGCTGGCCTCCTCCGCCCAGTAGAGGTGATGCCGGGCGTCGGTGAGTCCGTTCGACGGCTCCACCGTCAGCAGCGGCCGCAGCGGGCCGGGGCGCCAGCCGGTCTCCTCCTCCATCTCCCGGGCGGCCGCGGCGGCGATGTCCTCGCCGTCCTCGACGACGCCCGCGGCCAGTTCCCACCCCCAGCTGTCGGTGATGAACCGGTGCCGCCACAGCAGGAGTACCTCATTGGCCTCGTTGACGACGGTTGCCACGGCGACGGGTCGCAGCCGCACGAGGTAGTGGTCGAGGTGGCGGCCGTCGGGGAGTTCGACGTCCGCCAGATTGACCCGGAACCAGCGGTTTTCATACACCGTTTGTTCGTTCAGATTCGTCCACTGCACAGTTCTGCCACCTTCCGACACGTTGGTGGCAACATCGCAGCAGGAGCAGCCTCGGAGGGGAACGCTCAGAGCGGTACGCGCAGCGCCCCTTCGATGAGTTCGGCGGCCCGCTCCGCATCGGCGCAGCCGCTCGCGATCAGGTCCTTGCGCACCGCCCGCAGCCGGTCCCGGAGCCGCTGCGACTCCATCCCCCGGACCCGTTCCGCCATTTCGGCCGCCGTGCCGGCCGCCCGGTCCGCCTCCCCCTGCCGCAGCTCGATATGGGTCAGTATGGCCAGCCGGTGCACGCGGCCCCGGTCGTGCGCCGGGGTCCGTACCGCCGCGGCGGCGTGTTCCCGCGCCCCCGGCAGATCGCCGAGGCGGAGCAGCGCCTCGGCCACCTGCACATTGACCAGGCCCGGCTCGACGTACCCCGTCTCGTCGGGCTCGTGCCCGGGACGGATGTGCCCGGCCTCGGACTCGGCGCGCCGGATGCACTCCAGGGCGTTGTGGCCGTCGCCGAGATGGGCGTACGCCTTGGCCTGCATCGCGTACAGATCGGCGGCCAGCGCGGGTGTGACGTCCCGGCCCGCGGCCCGCAGCGCCGCTTCCGCGAACGCGACGGACTGCCGGTACTCCGCCAGGAACAGTGACTGGTTGACGAGCAGGGCGATCACATACCCGCCGAGCCCCCGGTCCCCGCTCGCCTTGGCCAGGCGCAGCGCCTGGTGGAAGTAGCGCTGGGCAAGACCGTGCGCGTCGGAGTCGTAGGCGCAGATGCCCGCGACGGCCACCAGCCCGCCGGTCGCCCGGTGCAGCTGGCGGCCCAGCGCATCGCTGTAGCCGCCGCGCAGCAGTGGGGCGGTCTCGGCGTTGAGGAAGCCGACGATGCGGGAACGGGTCGCGATGCCGCCTGCCCTGCGGTACATCAGTTCGTAGTGGGAACGGGCCGCACGCAGCATCGCTATGTCGGCCGGGAGGACGCGGGTCGTACCGGCACGGGAGACATCGGCGTCCTCCGGCGGGTTCTCCCACTCCCAGACGGGCATCACCGCCGTCGTGCCGGTGACGGCCGCCGAGGCGAGGACGTGCGGGCGCTGCTGTTCGTCGGAGCGCCACAGCGCGGTGGCCCGCTCGACGAACCCGGTGAGCGTGGAAGCCGGCACGGGTGAGCTGCCGCCGGGGCACGCCATGCCGATGTCGTCGAGCGAAACCGGCCGGTGGAGCCGGTCGCCGAGCACCTCACAGATCAGGTCGGGCACCCGGCCGCGCGGGCGCTGGCCCTTCAACCAGCGCGCCACGGCAGTGTGTTCGTACCGCAGGGACAGCCCTCGGGCGCACCCGGCCCGGTTGATGTGCGCGGCGAGGCCCGCCCGGGAGACGCCCGCCTCGTCGATCAGGGCCTCGAGCAGAATGTTGGGCTCCATTGCCCCTCCTCCGCCGGACACGCCTTGAGACGTGTCGCCCCAGTGGAGCACGTTTCACACGGGGTGTGAACGGAATGCCCGAACCGTCCCGCTGCGCACTCTGTTGCGCCGGGCCGCTGATCGGTTGAATCAGTCGCCTCGCAAGAGGCGGCCGGGTCGTCTGCTCCCCCTCGTACAGTCGACGACCCGCACCCGCGCCGTTCGCCCTGCCGACCTGCCCGACACTCCGTGGCAGCGCGGGCGGCGCCGGATCGCACGACCCACTGCCCACTGATCGGAGGGTGGCTGCGGGGCCGTACCGGAACCGGGTTCCCCCGGGCCGGGACGGGGCCCGCGTGCGGTCCCCCGCCGTTCTGCGAGCACAGAAGGAGGGGGCGTATCCGGCCACCGGATACGCCCCCTCCTCACCTCTTGCCGTCACGTCCGTCCGGCCCTCGCACCCCAAAGGGCGCGCGCACCTGCCGGCCGGTCACCGTCGGCGTACTACGCTCCGCGCAGCACCGCGCCGGTCTGCTCGGCGGCCAGGGCGACCGCCGCATCGCGGGCGGCCGTGGCCTCGTCGACGGTCAGCGTGCGGTCCGGGGCCCGGAACCGCAGCGCGTACGCCAGCGACTTCTTGCCCTCGCCGATCTGCTCGCCGGTGAAGACGTCGAACAGCCGCAGCGATTCGAGGAGTTCACCCGCGCCGGCACGCAGCGCCTGCTCCACCGCGGTGGCGGGCACGTCCTGCGCGACGATCAGCGCGACGTCCTGGGTCGCCACCGGGAAGGTGGAGATCCGCGGCGCCTGGAGCGCACCGTCGACGGCCTGCTCCAGGAGGTCGAGCTCGACCTCCATGGCGCAGGTCCGCTCCGGCAGATGGAGCTCCTTGACGACACGCGGGTGCAGCTCACCGGCGTGGCCGACGAGGGTCTCCTCGCCGGCCACCGTCACGAACAGCGCGGCGCAGCGGCCGGGGTGCCACGGCGCGTGCTGGTCACTGCGGACGGTCAGCTCGACGCCCGCCTCACGGGCGATCGCGCGGGCGGCCTCGATGGAGTCCGCCCAGTCGGCCGGGCGGCCCTTGCCCCACCAGCCGGCCTGCTCGCGGGCGCCCGCCAGGACGACCGCGGCGCGGCGCGGCTGACGCGGCAGTGCGGCATTGAGTCCGGCGATCTCGTCGTCGGTGGGACGGCGGTCGACGGGCAGCCGTACGGCCTTCGTCTCGTTGCCGGTCGGCCTGAAGACCAGACCGGTCTCGAAGAGCGCGAGGTCGTGGCTGCCGCGGCCGTCGTTGCGCCGCAGTGCGCCGAGCAGGCCCGGCAGCAGCGTGGTGCGCAGCGCAGGCTCCTCGTCGGAGAGCGGGTTGACGAGCTTGACCGTACGGCGGCGGGCGTCGTCGGCGTCGAGTCCGAGCTGGTCGAGCACGGCGTCGCCGATGAACGGGTAGTTCAGCGCCTCGACATAACCGGCTCCGGCGAGCGCCCGGCCGACCCTGCGGTACAGCCGCTGGCGGTCGGTGAGCCCGCGGCCGGACGGCGGCGTCGGCAGGGTGGACGGAAGGTTCTCGTACCCCTCCAGCCGGATGACCTCTTCGGCGAGATCGTTCGGCTCGCTCAGGTCGGGCCGCCAGGACGGCCCGGTGACGAGGAGCTCGTCCTGCCCGTAGACGTCGCAGCCGACCTGCTGGAGACGGCGTACGACGGTCTCGCGGCCGTAGACGACCCCGGCCACCCGGTCGGGGTGGTCCGCGGGCATCGCGATGGTGCGGGGCGCGGACGGGGTCGTGATCGCGGTGACACCGGCCTCGGCGGTGCCGCCGGCGAGCAGCACGAGCAGGTCGACGGTGCGCTGCGCGGCAGCGGCCGCGGCCTGCGGATCGATGCCGCGCTCGAAGCGCTTGGACGCCTCGGAGGACAGCTTGTGGCGGCGCGCGGTCCGGGCGATCGAGATCGCGTCGAAGTGCGCGGCCTCGATGACGACCTCGGTCGTGCTGTTCTCACCGTTCTGGACGTCGGCGATCTCCGTGTTGGCGCCGCCCATGACGCCCGCGAGGCCGATCGGCCCGCGGTTGTCGGTGATGACCAGGTCCTCGGCGTCGAGGACGCGGACCGTGCCGTCGAGCGTGGTGAGCTTTTCGCCCTGCTGGGCGCGGCGCACCCCGATCGGCCCGTCGACGCGGGTGCGGTCGTAGGCGTGCAGCGGCTGGCCGAGCTCCAGCATCACGTAGTTGGTGATGTCGACGGCGAGCGAGATGGGGCGCATCCCGGCCTTCTGCAGCCTGCGCTGCAGCCAGATCGGGGAGCGTGCCTCGGGCTCCAGACCGACGACGGTGCGCGCGGTGAACCTGTCGCAGCCGATCGGGTCGTCGACCTTCACCGGGTAGCCGAACGCATTCGGCGTGGGGACGTCCAGGAGCGCCGGGTCGCGCAGCGGCAGCCCGTACGCGATGGCGGTCTCGCGGGCCACGCCCCGCATGGAGAGGCAGTAGCCGCGGTCGGGTGTGACGGCGATGTCGAGGACCTCGTCGACGAGCTCGAGCAGCTCGATCGCGTCGGTGCCGACCTCGTGCTCCGGCGGCAGCACGATGATGCCGTGCGTACCGTCGTCGCCCATACCGAGCTCGTCGGTGGAGCAGATCATGCCGTGCGAGGTCCTGCCGTACGTCTTGCGTGCGGCGATCGCGAAGTCGCCGGGCAGCACGGCGCCCGGGAGGACCACGACGACCTTGTCGCCGACGGCGAAGTTACGGGCTCCGCAGACGATCTCCTGCGGCTCACCGGTGCCGTTGGCGGAGCCGACGTCGACGGTGCAGAAGCGGATGGGCTTCTTGAAGCCCTCCAGCTCCTCGATGGTCAGTACCTGTCCGACGACGAGGGGGCCCTTGAGGCCGGCGCCGATCTGCTCGACGGTCTCGACTTCGAGACCGACGGCGACGAGCTGGGCCTGTACGTCACGGCCGGTCTCCGTCGCCGGCAGGTCGACGTACTCCCGCAGCCAGGAAAGCGGGACGCGCATCAGATCTCCATCCCGAACGGCCGGGTGAACCGGACGTCACCCTCGACCATGTCTCGCATGTCTTCGACGTTGTGGCGGAACATCAGCATCCGCTCGATACCGAACCCGAAGGCGAATCCGCTGTACTTCTGGGGGTCGACACCGCAGGCGATGAGCACCTTGGGGTTGACCATGCCGCAGCCGCCGAGCTCGATCCAGCCCTCGCTGCCGCAGGTGCGGCAGGGGCGGTCCGGGTTGCCGACGGACTCGCCGCGGCAGACGTAGCAGACCATGTCCATCTCGGCGGACGGCTCGGTGAACGGGAAGAAGTTCGGCCGGAGCCGGGTCTTCATGTCCGGGCCGAAGAGCGCCTGGACCATGTGGTCGAGGGTGCCCTTGAGGTCGGCCATGGTGAGGCCCTCGTCGACGGCGAGCAGCTCGATCTGGTGGAAGACCGGGGTGTGCGTCGCGTCGAGCTCGTCGGTCCGGTAGACCCGGCCGGGGCAGACGACGTAGACGGGCGGCTCCCGGTCGAGCAGTGTGCGGGCCTGGACCGGCGAGGTGTGCGTGCGCAGCACGATGCCGGACTCGTCGCCCGTGGTCGGCTTCTCGTCGGGCGTCGTGCCCTGGACGAAGAAGGTGTCCTGCATCTGCCGGGCCGGGTGGTCGGGCACGAAGTTCAGGGCGTCGAAGTTGAACCACTCCGCCTCGACCTCGGGGCCCTCCGCGATCTCGTAGCCCATGGCCACGAAGACGTCCGCGACGCGCTCCATGATGGTCGTCAGCGGGTGGCGGGCGCCGGCCGGAGTGCGGTCGTACGGCAGCGTGACGTCCACCGCCTCCTCGACCAGCACACGGGTGTCCCGCTCGGCCTCCAGCTCCGTCTGACGGGCGGCGAGGGCCTTGCTCACGGCGCCGCGGGCCTGGCCCACGCGCTTGCCCGCCTCGGCCTTGGCCTGGGGCGGCAGGGCGCCGATCTCCCGGTTGGCGAGCGACAGGGGCGAGGTACCACCGGTGTGCGCGGTCTTCGCCTGGGCGAGCGCGTCGAGGTCGCCCGCGGCGGCGAAGGCGGCGAACGCCTCGTCCCGCATGCGCTCGATCTCTTCCGGTTTCAGTGCCTCGACCTCGACTGGGTCGTACGACTTGTTCGGTGCCGACATCTCTTCCCGTGCTTCCGATTGGCTGATACTGCTCTTACCGGGGGATACCCCGGACCCCCGTGGCCCCGCTCGACGACTGGAGGACACAAAGGTGCCAAGGGTCGAGTCTAAAGGGCCGCGAGGGATCGAAGAAGCCCGCGGGCTGCTCAGGCCAGGTAGGCCGGTGCCCCCACGGGCAGAATAAATCGGAACTCGGCGCCGCCGCCGGGGCCGCGGCCGACCGTGATCGTGCCGCCGTGCGCCTCCACGATGCCCTTGACGATGTAGAGGCCCAGGCCCGTCCCGCCACGCTTGCTCCCGCGCCAGAAGCGGGTGAAGACACGGCCCATCGACTCCTCGGGGATGCCGGGGCCTTCGTCGCTCACGGTGACGGCCGTTCCCTTCTCGTCGCTCGTCGCGGGTGCGACCTCAATGGTGACGGTTCCCTCGCCGTGGCGCACCGCGTTTTCCAGCAGGTTTCCCAGCACCTGGTCGACCTTGTCCGGGTCGGCCCATACCGTGGGCAGCGGCTGCCGGGTACGGACGAGGAAGCGGTCGGGGGCCAGACCGGTCGCGGTGAGGGCCTGGATGTGCCGTTCGACGGCGGCGGAGAGATCGACCGGCTGGCGGCGCAGCTCCAGGCGTCCCGAGTCGATCCGGGAGATGTCGAGCAGTTCGGCGATGAGCCGGGTGACGCGGTTGGCGTCGGCGTCGACGGTCTCCAGCATCAGCCGCTTCTGGTCGTCGGTGAACCGCTCCCACTTGGCGAGCAGGGTCGCGGTGAAGCCCTTGACGGAGGTCAGCGGGGAGCGCAGCTCATGGGCGACGGTCGCGATCAGTTCGGCGTGGCTGCGCTCGGTGCGGCGGCGGGCCTCGGTGCCGCGCAGGCTGATCACCAGCCGGCGTACGGGCCCGGTGGGGTGCTCGCGTACGTACCGGGCGGAGACCAGGACCTCACGACCGCCGGGGAGCAGCAGATTCCGCTCGGGCTGTCCGACCCGGGTGGCGAGGCCGCCGTACGGATCCGTCAGCGCCCACCAGCGGCGGCCCTTCAGGTCCTCCAGCGGCAGTGCGTGTTCCAGCGGGCGGCCGAGAGCGGCGGCCCGGGGGACGGCGGTGATCCGGGCGGCGGCGGAATTGAAGCAGATGACCCGGCCCGTCTCGTCGGCGATGACGAGGCCGTCGGGAAGGTCGTCGGGGTGGATGGCTCCGTCCGCGTCCGAGGCCGTGGTGACGGCCGCGGTGCTGTCCGCGCGGTCGATGTGCGACGCGCGCGGCCTGCTCATGCCGACTGCCATATTCCCGTACCCCACCTCTCGAACCGGTGCAGTGGGCCCCCGAGTTCGTCACCCTACTAGTCGTCGGTGACAGAGCGACACCCTGTGGGAGCGCACCGCTGCGATGCGCCGGGCGGCGGGGTACGGGCCGGGGAGTGCGGGGCGGTCAGCCGGTGGTGCGGCGGGGGCGCTGGGCGCGCGCCGAGGCGTACAGACAGACGGCCGCGGCGGTGGCGAGGTTGAGGCTCTCCGCCTTACCGTGGATCGGCACCCGTACGACGGCGTCGGCGAGCGCCCTGGTCTCCTCGGGCAGGCCCCAGGCCTCGTTGCCGAAGACCCAGGCCGTCGGCCCGCCCATGGTGCCCGCGTCGAGCTCGTCGTCGAGGTCGTCGTCGCCCGCGCCGTCGGCGGCGAGGATCCGTACACCCGCGTCCCGCAGCCCCTGCACGGCCTGTTCCACCGGTACACCGACGGCGACCGGCAGATGGAAGAGCGAACCGACGGACGCACGCACGGACTTGGGGTTGTACAGGTCCACGGAGGCGTCCGTGAGAACGACGGCGTCGGCGCCTGCGGCGTCGGCGCAGCGCAGCACCGTACCGGCGTTCCCGGGGTCGCGTACGTGGGCGAGGACGGCGACCAGGGTGGGCTTCGCCGCGAGGATGGACTCGAACGGCGAGTCGAGGAACCGGCAGACACCGATCAGGCCCTGTGGGGTGACGGTCTGCGACACATCGGCGAGCGTGTCGCCGTCGGCGAGGTGCACCCGGGCGCCGGCCGCGTGGGCGGCGTCGACGATGCCGGCGTACCGCTCGGCCGCCTCGACGGTGGCGAAGAGCTCCAGCAGCGTCGGCTGACCGTCGCTGCCGCGGTGCTCGGCGGCCTCGCGCACGGCCTGTGGCCCCTCGGCGATGAACCGTCGCTCCTTGCCGCGGAAGTTGCGCCTGGCAAGGCGCCGGGCGGCGGCGACACGCGGCGATCGCGGGGAGATCAGTTCGGGGGTGCCCATGGTCGGCGGCGGGCCTCTCTGCGTGCGGAGGTACGGATGAGGCGGAGGTACGGAACATGTCGTCCAACGCACCGGACCCGCAGACGGCGAGCGCCTGCGGGTCCGGCTCAAAAACCAAGAAGTGTGCCCTGGATCAGGCAGCCTTCGGGGCGTTGACATCGCTCGGGAGGGCCTTCTGGGCAACCTCGACGAGGGCGGCGAACGCGTTGGCGTCGTTGACCGCGAGCTCGGCCAGGATCTTGCGGTCCACCTCGATGTTGGCGGCCTTCAGACCCTGGATGAGGCGGTTGTACGTCATGCCGTTCTGGCGGGCAGCGGCGTTGATGCGCTGGATCCACAGCTGACGGAAGTCGCCCTTGCGCTTCTTGCGGTCGTTGTAGTTGTAGACCAGGGAGTGGGTGACCTGCTCCTTGGCCTTGCGGTACAGGCGCGAGCGCTGACCGCGGTAACCGCTGGCGGCCTCGAGGATTGCCCGGCGCTTCTTGTGGGCGTTGACTGCCCGCTTGACGCGTGCCACTTGTTAACTCCTTGTAGCGGGGCCGTGGTTGGACTCACACGGCCCGGAAACGAATTGGTCCCGGTGTGACAGAGGTCGCGCCCCCGGATTCACCGGAGGCCGGGCCTCACTTGCCGAGAAGCTTCTTGATCTTCTTGGCGTCGGCCGGAGCCACGACGACCGTGCCGGTCAGCGAGCGGGTCTTCTTGGACGACTTGTGCTCGAGCAGGTGGCGCTTGCCGGCCCTCTCGCGGAGCACCTTGCCGGAGCCGGTGATCTTGAAGCGCTTGCTGGCACCGCTGTGCGTCTTGTTCTTCGGCATCGCGCCGTTCTCTCCTCGTCAGTGGCGCCCCTCGCGGTGCGGGCACCGGACAACAGGGGCGTCAGATCTTGGTGGGAATTCCGGGGGGACCCGGGGCCGCCTGGATGGCGCCCCCTGAGGTCACGCCTCGGAAGATGTATCGGCCGAAGCCTCGGACTGCGCTTCGGCCGGGGCCTCGGCAGTCTCTTCCGCAGCCTCGGCGTCGGGGGTGTAACCCTGACGCTCCGCCTTGCGAGCGGCCTGGGCCTCACGGGCCTCGGCCATGGCTTCGGTCTTCTTCTTGTGCGGGCCCAGAACCATGATCATGTTCCGGCCGTCCTGCTTCGGGTTGGACTCGATGAAGCCGAGTTCCTCGACGTCCGAAGCGAGACGCTGGAGCAGTCGGAAGCCCAGCTCAGGGCGGGACTGCTCACGACCACGGAACATGATCGTGATCTTGACCTTGTCGCCCTGCTTGAGGAACCGAACGACGTGACCCTTCTTGGTGTCATAGTCGTGCGGGTCGATCTTCGGCCGGAGCTTCATCTCCTTGATGACCGTGTGCGCCTGGTTCTTGCGCGCCTCACGGGCCTTCATGGCCGACTCGTACTTGAACTTCCCGTAGTCCATGAGCTTGCACACGGGCGGACGGGCGGTCGCCGCCACCTCGACCAGGTCGAGGTCGTACTCCTGTGCGAGTTCCAGGGCCTTGGCAAGCGGAACAATCCCGACCTGCTCGCCGCTGGGACCGACAAGTCGCACCTCGGGAACGCGAATCCGGTCGTTGATGCGGGGCTCGGCGCTGATGGATCCTCCTCGGTAGCACCACGCGGCCGTCTGGCGGACAGCCACGTAACGTCTGTTTCGTGAGACCAACCGCACGAGTGCATCAAAAATGCCCCGGACGGGACACAGGCGGGGCTCCTGGAAAACCGGAACACCGCCGCGGTCAACCGCGGGGCGCATCGGGCGGCTCCATCGTCCGTACGGAACGATGGGCGCCACCTGACCGGTGACCTGCCGTCCCGGAGGATGGTCAGGTGGGAGATCGGAGCCTCCACTTGCGGGCCGAGCACATAGATGCCCAGCCGGTCGTTACACCAGGTTAGCAGCTCCCCCGGGGTGGTGCGAACCCGCGCGGGGGTGACGGCTCGTGAAGCTCCCGCGGACGGGGGCCGGCAGGCGTGGGCCTATCGTATGCCTCATGAGTGACGCGACCCCCAGCAGTGAAACCCCCGGCTTCGACGACATGGCCCGCGACATCGCGGAGGTCCCCGCGGTCGAGGTGATCGTGACGGTCGCCGTCAATCTGATGAGCGCCGCCGCCGTGAAGCTCGGCCTGACCGAGGACGGCGACAAGCACAAGGACCTCGACGAGGCCCGCAAGCTGGTCCACGCGCTGGCCGGCCTGCTGGACGCGAGCACCACCGAGATCAGCTCGTTCCACGCGGCGCCGCTGCGGGACGGTCTGAAGTCGCTGCAGCTGGCCTTCCGCGAGGCGTCGCTCGTTGCGGACGAGCCGGGCCAGGGCCCCGGCGAGAAGTACACCGGCCCCGTCTTCGGCTGAGGCCACCCCCCGCCCCTCCTTCCGCTTTCCTCCTTTCGACGACCGTGAGGCCCCTGCCCGTCCGGGCAGGGGCCTCACGGTCGTTCGCGGGCCGGTCGGGTGATCAGCGTGCGAAGAACGGCTCACCCGGTGTGATCGCGTCGGCCGGAAGCAGCGCCAGGTCCAGGCCCCGCACCAGCCGGGCACGCAGCACCTCGTCGGCGGCCAGGGATTCCGCAACCCGGCGGGCCGCCTCGGCAGGGGCCGCGTCGGGCGCCAGGACCAGGGCAAGGGTGCCGCCGGCCCGGCCCGGGACGAGGTGGGCGCGGACCACCGCGGGTTCGGCGGCGACCGCCCCGCGTACCGCGGAGGTGACCGCAGGGTCGTCCAGCGGGTCGGCGCTGGTGCGGCCCTCGGCGAGCGCGAGCAGCGCGGAGCCGGTCAGCTCGAACGCGACGGGACCGGCGAGATCGAGCACCACCGTGTCCGCCTTCTCGTGCGCGGCGGCCTGCAGTGCCTGGTGCAGGGGCACGGCGACGGGGCGGGCCTGCGGGTCCCAGCGCGCCAGCGAGGCGGTCGAGGTGAAGGCGGGCAGGGCGCGGCGGTCCCCGGCCTGGAGGGTGGGCACGGCCATGTCACTGGTCTTCTCCCGGCGCAACCCGGTGTCGTCCTCCTCCACTTCCCCGAGGACGGCGACCACGGGAACCAGGAGGCGGGCGCCCTTCAGCGCTTCGAGGACTGGGCCGATGGCCGTACGGTCCTCGGCCCAGGCGGCGAGTGCCGCGGTCAGTACGGGGTCGGCCGTGCCATCGTCGTCGGAGTAACCGGAGTCCGGAATGTTCTTCTGCGCCACAGGGTGAGCGTAGTCGGTGCGGTTTCTCACGAAGCCCTCAGGTGGACCACAGCTCACGGCCAGGTGCCCTTCCTAACGTCCGGTTCCATGCCCCTGCCGATACCGAAGATAAGTACGAAGATGCGTACGTCCGCACTGTCCGCTTCCGTGACGGCCGTGTTCCTGCTGGCCGGTTCCGCCGCGGGCGGCATGTATCTGGTGGGCCGGGGATCGGATCCGGGGCCCGGCGCCATCGCCTCCGTATCACCGGCCGCGGCCCCGCCGGCTCCGGCCCCGCCGGCTCCGGCAGTGACGAGCGAGGAGCCCGAGGTGGATCTGGACGCGGAGCTGGCCGCGGCCGTGGCACCACTGGCCGGTGACTCCAGGGTGTCGGTCGCGGTGCTGGACACCGCAGGCGGGGCCGGTGCGGTGTACGGGAACCGGACGTACGCCACCGCGAGCATCGTCAAGGTCGACATCCTCGCCGCGCTGCTGCTCCGGGCCCAGGACCAGGGGCGGGAGCTCACCGGCTACGAACGCGGCCGCGCCGTCACCATGATCGAGAACAGCGACAACGCCGCCGCGACCGCGCTGATGCAGGCGATCGGCGGGGCGGCCGGGCTCGACGCGGCCAACACGCGGTTCGGCCTGACCAGCACGGCCGCCGCGGCGGCGTGGGGACTGACCCAGACCACGGCGGCGGATCAGCTGGTGCTGCTGAAGACGGTGTTCGGTACGCACTCGGAGCTGACCGATGACTCCCGTGCGTACCTGCAGAGGCTGATGCGGAACGTGGCGGCCGATCAGCATTGGGGGGTGTCCGCGGCGGGCAGCGACTGGGCGCTGAAGAACGGGTGGATGCCACGGAGCGCCACCGGGCTGTGGGACATCAACAGCATCGGGCAGGTGAAGGCCCAGGGGCACACCTACCTGGTGGCGGTGCTCTCCGCCGGGCAGCGGACGATGGCGACGGGGATCGAGCGGGTGGAGTCGGTCGCGAAGGCCGCGGTCGGGGTGCTCGACGGGGCGCGGTGAGGACGTAGGACGCGGCCGGATATCCGGGTGGCCGCCACGGCTTCAGCGGCGTGCGGAGGTTCTCCTGTCGCGCCACAGCAGCACGGCGAGCGCCAGCAGTACGGCTCCGAGGCCGCCCGCGGCCGGGGCGAGCCAGCCTGCGGGACCGCCGTCCCGGTGCTGCGCGGTGGGACCGGGGCCGAAGTACCGCTTGCGGTAGCCGGCCTTCGCGGAGTCGGCGGAGCCGGCCGACTCCGTCTCCGCCCGCAGACCGGCCTTGCCCAGCTTGCCGCCCGCCTTGATCGCGGCGGCCGGGTCGACGATGCCGTAGCCCCGGGAGTCGTCGCGGCCGCCCGCCGGGGAGCTGCGGGCGGTGTCCGTCAGGAGCTTCTTCACCTGGGCTGGCGAGAGCCCCGGATGAGCGGCCCGGACCAGCGCGACCGCGCCGGAGACGAACGCGGAGGCGGCCGATGTGCCCCACTCGATGTAGTAGTGACGGTCGGGGGCCGGGACCACTATGTCGACGCCGGGGGCGCTGACGGTGGCGTACCAGTGGCGGGTGGAGAACGCCGCGTGGGTGCCGTACCGGTCGACGGCGGCGACCGCGATCACGCCGGGGTAGGCGGCGGGGTACGAGACGTGGTCGCCCTTCTCGCCCCCGTTGCCCGCCGACGCGACGACTACGGCGCCCTTCTTCAGCGCGTACTGGATGGCTGCGTCCTCGCCGCCCTCGGGATGCGCGGACGCGCTGTCGTCGCCCAGGGAGAGGTTGATGACGTCGGCGCCGTGGTCGGCGGCCCAGCGGATGCCGTCGGCCAGGGCCGTACCGCGGGACTCGCGGGCCCTGGCGCGGGACGGGTCGGAGGCCTCGAGGATCACCCGGACGGGGAGGATCTTCGCCTCGGGGGCGATGCCGAGCACCCCGTCGGCGCGGCCGACGCCGTGGCCGCGGCCCGCGATGATCCCGGCCATCGCGGTGCCGTGCCGGGCCCAGGAACGGTCGCCGCGCCCGGCGCCGAAGCCGATCAGGTCCTTGCCGGGCAGCACCTGGCCCGCCAGGTCGGGGAGGCTGTCGTCGACCCCGGTGTCGACGACGGCGACGGTGATGCCCTTGCCCTTGGTGGTCTGCCAGGCCCGGTCGGTGTGGAGCGCCTGCAGCCCCCACTGCTGCGGCCGGATGGTGTCCGCGCGGGCGGGGACGGCGGGGAGCAGCGTGAACGCGGTGGCGGCGCAGAGCGCGCCGAGCGCGCGGCGGTGGCGGCGGCTGTTCATTGCGGCTTCTCCGCGAGGTCGGTGAGCGTCCGGCGCAGCCCGCGCTCGATCCGGTCGGCGATGCCCTTGGCCTCATGGCCGAGGCCGGCCTGGGCGGCGGCCGTGGTCGCGTCTGCGGCGAGCGCCTTCGCGACCGGCTGCGGGTCGCTGACCGTGCGCCCGTCCGCGAACCCGGAGACGGCGAACACGACGACCGGCACCTCGGTCAGCACATGAACGGTCCAGCTGGCGCGCTGCCGGTCGCCGAAGCCGGCGGCGACCGTGCCCTTGACCGCGTAAGTACGGGGCATCAGGTCGGTGCGCGCGTCGAGGTGCTGATCGGAGAATCTGGTGCTCAGCGCTCTCATGGCATCCGTGGAACCCTCGGTGAAGATCATTCCGACCGTGGTGACGCTGCTGGAGGTGGCGTCCACGTAGGTGGCGCGCAGCAGCCGCGCGCAGCCGACCGGGCGGATCGTCTTGAGCAGCAGCGGATCCAGGGCGGTCGCACAGCCGCTGTCCGGGGCGACGGCGATCCGGGTCCAGACCCGGTCCGCTGCCCCGGGCCCCGCGCCGTCCCCCTTGAGGGTGCGGGGGAACAGAGTGTCCACGGGGGCGTTGTGCCAGACGGTGCGCCCCGTGGCGTAGGGGTTGCGCGCACCGGCGTCGGCCGAGGAGTCACTGGTGAGCCAGCTGCCGGTGACCGCCCCGCCGATCAGCCCGAGCCCGAGCACGACGCAGGCCGCCGCGGCGGCGGTCCTTGCGGGGCGGCGGGTACGGACGGGACGCAGCCGGGTGGTGGTCTCGGCGGGCGTCTCGGGCCTGAGGTACGGGTACGGGTGCGGGTATGCGTGGGCGTGCGTCTGCGCCGGCGGGAAACCGCCGCCCGGACGGTGCGGGGTCGCGCCGCCGGGGCGCGGCGTGAGATCCACAGCCCCGACGGGCCGCCGCCGGGTCGCCGGGGGCGGCGCCGTTCCGGGGCGGGACGGGGCGCTGGGCGCCGGGGCGGCGGAGGCCGCGGGCACGACGCGGAGCCGGGTGGTCGTCTCCGCCGGCTGCGGTTCCGGCTGGTACGGGGAGGTCGGGGCTGCGGCAGGGACGTGCGGTGCGTGCGTGGGCGCGTCCTGCGCGGGAACGGCGGGTGCGGTGCGCTCGGGCGCGCTGGATGCGGGCGCATCCGGAGCCTGGCCGGCCTGGGCAGAGCTCCGGGGGGCCGGAGCCGTCGGGTGCGGGCCCGGGGTCGGGGGTGTCGTGGTCGTACGTCCCGGGTTGCCGGGGGCGTCCGGTGTGGCCGCCGGGCGCGGTGGCGCCGTCGGACGGGGCGGGACGGGAGCGCGCTGCGCCTCGGTACTCATCCGCCCCCCTGGTCCACGTTCCGTACCGATCGCGGATCACCGTCACAGGCAGGCCCGTTGGTTGCCGCGTGCCGTTACTCTACGGGCTGGGGCGGGTCCGGTGGGAGCCGGGCGCCGTGCCCCTGGGGGATCTGCCCCGATCGTCCCTCTACCCAGCGGTAGAGGCGTCTGGCAAGCTGCGGCCATGACTGCGCGTGCCGCTGACCGGACCCGTTACGAGCGGGCCACCGCACATCTCGACGCCCCGATCGCGGTAGTCGATCTGGATGCCTTCGACGCCAACGCCGACGACCTGGTCCGCCGGGCGGCGGGGAAGCCGATCCGGGTCGCGAGCAAGTCGGTGCGCTGCCGGACGCTGCTGGAGCGGGTGCTCGCGCGGCCGGGGTTCGCCGGGGTGATGTCGTTCACGCTCGCCGAGTCGCTGTGGCTGGCCCGGGCCGGTTTCGACGACGTGCTGCTGGCCTATCCGTCGGCCGACCGGTCCGCCTTCGCCGAACTGGCCGGGGACCCGAAGCTGGCCGCCGCCGTCACGGTGATGGTGGACGACCATGCGCAGCTGGAGCTGATCGACGCGGCGCGGGCCGGTGGTCAGGAGGAGATCCGGGTCTGTCTGGAGCTGGACACGTCGCTGCGGCTGCTCGGCGGCCGGGTCAGGATCGGGGCGCTGCGTTCGCCGCTGCGCTCCCCCGCCCAGCTGGCGGAGCTGGCCCGCTCGGTGACGCGCAGGCCCGGTTTCCGGCTCGTCGGTCTGATGGCGTACGAGGGGCACATCGCCGGGGTCGGGGACTCGGTCGCGGGCCGGCCGCTGCGTTCCCGGGCGATCCGGCTGATGCAGGCGACGGCCCGCAAGGAGCTGGCGGCCCGGCGGGCGGAGGTGGTCCGGGCGGTGCGGGCGGTGGCGCCGGATCTGGAGTTCGTGAACGGCGGCGGCACCGGCAGTGTGCAGCACACGGCGGCGGAGCCGGCGGTCACCGAGATCGCGGCCGGGTCGGGGCTCTACGTGCCGCGGCTGTTCGACAACTACACGTCGTTCTCGGCCCGCCCGGCGGCGCTCTTCGCGCAGCCCGTGGTGCGGCGTCCCGGCGTGGGAGTGGTGACCGTGCTCGGCGGCGGCTACCCGGCGTCGGGGGCCGCGGGGGCGGACCGGCTGCCCGTTCCGTATCTGCCGGAGGGGCTGCGCTACGACCCGCAGGAGGGGCCGGGCGAGGTGCAGACACCGCTGCTCGGCGCCCCGGCCGACGATCTGCTGATCGGCGACAAGGTGTGGTTCCGGCACGCGAAGGCCGGTGAGCTGTGCGAGCGTTTCGACCAGCTGCACCTGATCGAGGGCGACCGGGTGACGGCGACCGTGCCGACGTACCGGGGCGAGGGGCAGACGTTCCTCTGACCTCCTGACCGGGTGTCAGGGGGCCACGGAACTGCCGACGCCGCCGCTGGTCTCGCTGTCGTCGATCGGCCGGATGGCCCGGGTGAGGGTGTCCATGAGAGAGAGCGGCGGTCCGTCGGGTCCCGCGTCGAAGGCGTAGCGCACGATGACCGGCGATTCGCTGCCGACCGTCGACGGGAAGACGAGCGACTGCACATAGCCGCCGAGGCCCTTGGCCGTGTGGACCCGCCAGCGCACCTCGTAGCCCGTCCGGCCCGCCACGCTGACCGATGCGGACCTCAGCTGCTCGTGGGAGGTGATGCCCCCGTGGATCCGGTCGCCGACGATGTTCTCGTCGTACGCCTTGTCGGCCGCGGTGGTGATGTCCTGTTTGGCCAGGGCCTCGGCGGAGGTGAGGTCCGTCTCGCTCGCGGTACGGGTGGTCACCGTGCCGTGGTAGCAGAAGGCGGAGGAGTCGCCGGGGCAGGTGTAGGAGTTGACCGTGCGCATGGTGAGCGCCTTCTCGACGGTGCTCTCCGGCTTCTCCCAGCCGTCGGGGATCGGCAGCGTGATGCCGTTGAGCTGGTCGACGAGCAGCGTCGGGTCCGTGGTCGGACTGTCCCCGCCGGCCGTGGTGGTGGCGGTGGGGAGCGGTGCGGAACGGGTCGGCCCGGACGACCTGGGTTCCGTACCGGAGTCGTCCCTGCCCAGCAGGACGACTCCGGTCACGGCCGCTCCGACAACGACCAGGGCTGCCATCGCGAGGGCCACGATCCGGGTGCCGCCCCCGCTGCCACGGCCTGCGCTCACGTGCGGGGGTGGGGCCGGCTGCTGCGGTACGGGGGTGTTCGGCCGGGTGTGAGCGGTCCATGCCGTGCCGTCCCACCACCGGTCGGTGCCCGGTGCGGCGGCGTCCGGATACCAACCGGGCGGTGTCGCGTTGCTCATGCCTCCACTCTAGGGTTCCGCCGTCAACGGGAGCCCGGCGCGGGCGGTTTGACATGGGCCGACGTGGAGCCATGAGCAAGCGCGTGCCGAGAGGCCGATCAGACGGGCGTGACGTACGCGCCGGAGATTCCGCCGTCGACAAGGAAGTCCGTGGCGTTCACGAACGAGGAGTCGTCGCTCGCGAGGAACGCAACCGCCGCCGCGATCTCGGTGGCCTCCGCGAACCGGCCGACCGGGATGTGCACCAGCCGGCGGGCCGCGCGCTCCGGGTCCTTCGCGAACAGCTCCTGGAGCAGCGGGGTGTTGACCGGCCCGGGGCAGAGCGCGTTGACCCGGATGCCTTCGCGGGCGAACTGGACACCGAGCTCGCGGGACATGGCGAGCACGCCGCCCTTGGACGCGGTGTACGAGATCTGGCTGGTGGCCGCGCCCATGACGGCCACGAACGACGCGGTGTTGATGATCGAGCCGCGGCCCTGGCGCCGCATATAGGGGAGGGCGGCCTTGCAGCAGAGGTAGACGGAGGTGAGGTTGACGTCCTGGACGCGCTTCCAGGCCTCCAGCCCGGTGGTGAGGATGGAGTCGTCGTCGGGCGGCGAGATGCCCGCGTTGTTGAAGGCGATGTCGACGGAGCCGTAGGTGTCGTACGCGGCCTTGAAAAGGGCCTCGACCTGTTCGGGGTCGGTGACATCGGTGCGTACGAAGATGCCGCCGGCCTCGTCGGCCGCGGCCTTGCCCGCGGTCTCGTCGATGTCCGCGCAGACGACGTGGGCGCCCTCGGATGCCAGGCGGCGGGCGGTGGCGAGGCCGATGCCGCTGCCGGCGCCGGTGATGACGGCGGTGCGGCCGACCAGGCGGCGGCAGATGTTCTCGGTGTCGGTGGTCATGCTGGTTCAGGCCTCCGTACTGATGAAGACGTTCTTGGTTTCGGTGAAGGCGGTGAGGGCGTCGGGGCCCAGTTCCCGGCCGAGACCGGACTGCTTGTAGCCGCCGAACGGGGTCCAGTAGCGAACGCTGGAGTGGGAGTTGACGGACAGGTTCCCGGCCTGGACCGCCTGGGAGACGCGCAGCGCGCGGCCGACGTCACGGGTCCAGATGGAGCCGGCGAGGCCGTACTCGGTCGCGTTCGCGAGCCGGACGGCGTCGGCTTCGTCCTCGAAGGGCAGGACGACGGCGACCGGTCCGAAGACCTCTTCGGTGGCCACGGGCGAGTCGGGACGGGCGTCGGTCAGCACGGTCGGCGGGAACCAGAACCCGGGGCCCTCGGGCGCGCCGCCCCGGATCGCGGTCGCGCCCTCGGGGACGTACGACCGTACGCGTTCCAGCTGGGCCCGGGAGATCAGCGGCCCCATCTGGGTCTTCTCGTCGGACGGGTCACCGACGACGACCGAGGCGACGGCCGGGGCGAGGAGTTCGAGGAAGCGGTCGTAGGCGGAGCGCTGGACGAGGATGCGGGTGCGGGCGCAGCAGTCCTGGCCCGCGTTGTCGAGGAACGCCATGGGGGCGGCGGCCGCGGCGGCCTCGATGTCGGCGTCGGCGAAGACGATGTTGGGGCTCTTGCCGCCGAGTTCGAGGGTCAGTCGCTTCACACGGTCGGCGCACCTGGCCATGATCTGCTTGCCGACCCGGGTGGAGCCGGTGAAGACGATCTTGGCGACGCCGGGGTGCTCGACGAGGGCGTTGCCCGCTTCGGCGCCCGCGCCGGGCAGTACCTGGAAGAGATGCCCGGGAAGGCCCTCGTCCAGGGCGAGTTGGGCGAGCCGCAGTGCGGTGAGCGGGGTGGTCTCGGCGGGTTTGAGGATGACGGCGTTGCCTGCGGCGAGGGCGGGGGCGACGCCCCAGGCGGCGATCGGCATGGGGAAGTTCCACGGAGCGATCACGCCGACGACGCCGAGGGGTTCGAGCAGGGTGAGGTCGATGCCGCCGGGGACCGGGATCTGCCGGCCGCTGAGCCGCTCGACTCCCCCGGCGGCGAATTCGAGCAGATCGCGGACGTTGCCCGCTTCCCACCGGGCACTCGCGAGGGTGTGGCCGGCCTCGCGGACCTCCAGCCGGGCCAGCTCCTCGCGGTGTGTGTCGACGGCGGCGGCAAAGCGGCGCAGCAGGCGGGCGCGGTCGGCGGGGGCCATTGCCGCCCAGATCCGCTGGGCGGCCGCTGCACGGCGCACAGCGGTGTCGACCTCGGCCGCGGTGGTGGCCGGGACGGTCGCGACAACTTCTTCGGTCGCCGGGTTGAGTACCTGGTGCTCGGTGGTCACGGAGTGCCTCACAGACGTTCGAAGGAGCGGCGGAGCTCCCAGTCGGTCACCACGGCGTCGAATGCTTCGAGTTCGACGCGCGCCATGTTGCGGTAGTGCGCGACGACGTCGTCGCCGAAGGCCGCCTTCGCCAGGTCGCTCTTCTCCCAGAGGTCCGCGGCTTCGCGGAGTGTGGTGGGGACGTGGTCGTATGCGGCGGTGTAGGCGTTGCCCTCGCAGGGTTCGGGGAGTTCGAGTTTCTGCTCGATGCCGTGGAGGCCTGCGGCGATCAGCCCGGCGACGGCGAGGTGCGGGTTGACGTCACCGCCGGGCAGCCGGTTCTCGAACCGGGTCGAACGGCCGTGGCCGACGACGCGGAGCGAACAGGTGCGGTTGTCGTGGCCCCAGGCGACCGCGGTCGGGGCGAACGAGCCGGGCTGAAAGCGTTTGTAGGAGTTGATGTTCGGCGCGTAGAGGAGGGAGAACTCGCGCAGTGCGGCGAGCTGTCCGGCGACGAAGTGGCGCATCACCGGGGACATGCCGCCGTCTTCGCCTGCCATCACGTTGCGCCCGTCCGCGTCCTGGAGGGAGAGGTGGATGTGGCAGGAGTTGCCCTCGCACTCATTGAACTTCGCCATGAAGGTGAGCGCGACGCCCTCCTGGGCGGCGATCTCCTTGGCGCCGGTCTTGTAGACGGCGTGCTGGTCGCACGTGACCAGGGCCTCGGCGTACCGGAAGACGATCTCGTGCTGGCCGGGGTTGCACTCGCCCTTCGCGGACTCGACGGTCAGGCCCGCGGCCGCCATCTCGTTGCGGATGCGACGGAGCAAGGGTTCGATCCGGCCGGTGCCGAGGACCGAGTAGTCGATGTTGTACTGGTTGGCCGGGGTCAGGTCACGGTAGTTGCGGTCCCACGCCTGTTCGTAGGTGTCCTTGAAGACGATGAATTCGAGCTCGGTGCCGACGTGCGCGGTGAAGCCGTGCCCGGCGAGACGCTCCAGCTGACGGCGGAGGATCTGGCGGGGCGCGGCGACGACGGGCGAGCCGTCCTCCCAGGCGAGGTCGGCGATGACCATGGCCGTGCCGTCGTTCCACGGGACGCGGCGCAGGGTGCTGAGGTCGGGGTGCAGGGCGAAGTCGCCGTATCCACGCTCCCAGGAGGACATGGCGTAGCCGTCGACGGTGTTCATCTCGGTGTCGACGGCGAGCAGATAGTTGCAGCCCTCCGTGCCGTGTTCCAGGACCTCGTCGAGGAAGAAGCGGGCGGCGAACCGCTTGCCCTGCAGCCGTCCCTGCATGTCGGGGAAGGCCAGGACGACGGTGTCGATCTCACCGCTCTCGACGAGGATCCGTAGTTCCTCGACCTCCAGCGGGGGTGTGCGGTCTGCCACGGGAAGAACCTCCTTCGGTCAGCCGGAGTAATAAGGTATGGGCAAGAACCATTGTTGGGAAGGGAGGACGGGACGTGGCGCAGGAAGGCGAGTCCGCCCGGCACGAGTCCGCGCGGCACCTGCGGCCCGTGCTGCGGCCCGTGCGCGCGGGCAACGGCTTCGAGGAGGCGCTCGAACAGATCCTCCAGGTGGTCAGGCTCGGCCTGGTGCCCGGCGGCGAGCGGCTGCCCGCCGAGCGCGAACTGGCCGAGCTGCTCGGGATCAGCCGGGTCACGCTGCGCGAGGTACTGAAGGTGCTGCAGGACCAGCGACTGGTGGAGAGCAGGCGGGGGAGGTACGGCGGTACGTTCGTGCTCCCCCGCGCCGACAGCCCCGGCGAGGACGAGCTGCGCCGCCGGGTGGCGGCCGTCGACATCGAGGACGTCCTGCGCTTCCGTGAGGTGCTGGAGACCGGGGCGGCCGAACTGTGCGCCACGCACGGCTTGACGGACGAGGGCGCGGAGCGGCTGCGTACGGCTCTGGCTGCGACACACGATGCACCTCTGCCCGACTACCGCAGGCGCGACACCCTTCTGCATCTGGCACTGGCCGAGCTGTCCGGCTCCGCTTCCCTGACCGCGCAGTACGCGGCCGTCCGGGCCACGGTGAACGACCTGCTGGACTGCATACCGCTGCTCGTGCGGAACCTGGAGCACTCGCAGCATCAGCACACCGCGCTCGTCGAGGCGGTGCTCGACGGGGACGCGGAGGCGGCGCGCGCCCTGATGCGCGAGCACTGCGCGGGCACGGCGGCGCTGCTGCGCGGATTCCTGGCCTGACCGCTTGCGCGGCAGCCCGCCCAAAGGCAAAGGTATTCGTCAGCACCATTGAACCTGGTCCGCCCGCAGGCGGCCGACCGGAGGGCCCCGCCATGTCCGTACCGCTCATCGGCGTCACCACCTACCTGGAGCCCGTCGCCCGCTGGGGTGTCTGGGAACTGCCCGCTGCCCTGCTCCCGTCCGCCTACCCCCGGCTGGTCCAGCGCTCCGGGGGCCTCGCCGCCCTCCTGTCGCCGGACGCCCCGGCGCGGGCGGCGGCAGCCGTGGCCCGGCTGGACGGTCTCGTCATCGCGGGCGGCGCCGATGTCGAGCCTGTGCGGTACGGCGCGGAGCCCGATCCGAGGACCGGACCGCCGAACCGGGAGCGCGACGCCTGGGAGCTGGCCCTGCTCGATGCCGCCCTGGAGTCCGGCACACCGGTGCTCGGCATCTGCCGTGGCATGCAGCTCATGAACGTGGTGTTCGGCGGCACCCTGATGCAGCACCTGGACGGCCACGCCGGCCCGCACGGCACGGCCGGGGTCCTCGGCGAGCACCCGGTGACACCGGTGCCGGGGACGCGCTACGCATCGATCGTGCCCGAGGAGTCCCCCGTACCGACCTACCACCACCAGGCCGTGGACCGCCTCGCACCGGACCTCGTGGCGTCGGCCCACGCGGCGGACGGCACGGTGGAGGCGATCGAACTGCCGGGGGCACCGTGGGTGCTGGGGGTGCAGTGGCATCCCGAGATGGGTGACGACCTGCGGGTGATGCAGGCGCTGGTGGCGGAGGCGGCGCGCGGCTGATCGTTCGCCGGCCGGCGGCTACGGCGTACGCATTCCGAGCCTGCCGCGCAGCCATTCCAGCGCCGCCGCCCCCTGCGCGCCCTGGAATGCCCGTACGGTCGGCAGCCCCGGCGGGTCCGGCATCAGCGAGTGCGCGACGAAGCAGCCGGCGAGCGCGGCAAGCACCGCGTTCACACCCGCCGGGTCGGCGGTGTGTCCCAGTGGGTGGGTGGTGAACACGGTGTCCGGGTCGGGGCCGCCCTGGGCCGCCACGCTCGGCAGCATCATCAGCAGATCGAGCCAGGGTGCGGCTCGCAGCGCGTGGGGCCAGTCGACGAACACCACCCGGTCATCGGTGAGCAGGATGTTGTCGGCGCGCAGATCCCCGTGGGCGAGGCTGTCGCCGGTGGCGGGCCCGGCCCACCCGGACTCCAGCTCCGCGAGTACGTCGAGGTGGCGTGCGGCCCACGGGTCGAGCCGACCGGGCGGCCCGTCGGTGTCGCGCGCGGCAAGCAGGGTCCGCCAGCCGCTGAACGTCTCGGCCTCGCTGTCGGCGACGGCGGGCGCCTCGATCGGTGCCGGGGTCAGGGTCCGGTTCAGCTCGCCGACCGCTGCCAGGACCCGGTTCAGCTCGGCGGGGATCCAGGGGATGTGTGGCTGCCGGCCGTCGATGTCCTGGAGGACGAGGGCGACCCGGGTGCCGTCGTCGTACGACCCCAGCAGCCGCGGTACGGCGGCGTCGGGCGGGAGAGCGGCGGTGTTCCGGGCCTCGGCGCGGTGCAGGTCGGGGCTGCCCGGGTTCACCTCGGCGCTGACCGCCTTCACGAACGCGCGCCGGCCGTCGGCGAGCCGGACCCGGGCGGCGACTCCCGGTGAGAACCCGCCGCTCTGGCTCTGCGCGTGGACGACACGGGCGCCGAGGATGTCCTCGACGGCGCTGCGTACCGAGTCCGGGAGGTCGGCCCAGTGGTGGCGGACGCCGGCGGCCGGCGTGGCGGTCACTGTCATCTGTGCATCCTTGGCCCCGGGGCACAGGCCGGCCAACCGATTTTCGTGCGGCGAAGGCGTGCATCCCCCGCTGTCCTCAATGGCCCGCTGTCCTCAAACGCCGGACGGGCTCGATCGGTCCGTCAGCGACAGCAGATCGCGGGCCGGGCCCGCCGGCCGGTGTCCCGAAGGCCAGACCGCCCGCAGCTGCCGTCTCAGCCGCACCCCCGCCACCGGGATCTTCACCAGCCGCCGTGAGGACAGCTCCTCCCCCAGCGCCAGTTCGCTCAGTACGCACGGCCCCGCGCCGCTCTCCGCCGCTCCCTTCACCGCCGTCGTCGACGACAGTTCGAGCAGTGGCTGCGCAAGACCGCCGTGCACGGCGAGTGCCGCGTCCAGGACCTGCCGGGTGCCGGAGCCGCGCTCGCGCAGGATCAGCGGGGTCGCGGCCAGTTCCTGTGGGGTCAGGGGGGTGCGGCGGCCGGCCCACGCATGGGACGGGGCGACCACGACGACAAGGCGGTCGTGTGCGATGACCGTGCCGTCGAGGCCTTCCGGTATGGACAGTCCCTCCACGAATCCGAGATCGGCCTCGCCGGCGAGCAGGCGTCCGGCGACCGCCGCCGAATTGCCCGCGAGCAGCGAGACCGCGGTGTCCGGCCGTTCGGCGCGCAGTGCGATCAGCCAGCTCGGCAGCAGATACTCCGCGATGGTCATGGAAGCGGCGACGCGCAGCCGGGAGTCACGCCGGTCGCGCAGCGCCTGCGCGCCCACATCGAATGCCTCGGCGGCCTCGACGATCCGGCGCGCCCAGTCGGTGACGAGCGCGCCCGCTTCGGTGAGCCGGGAGCCGCGCGGCGAGCGGTCGAGAAGGGCCACGCCGAGCTGTCGCTCCATCGACCGGATGCGGCTGCTGGCAGCGGGCTGGGTGATGCCGACGTCCCGTGCCGCCCGTCCCAGACTGCCGTGCCGGGCGACGGCGAGCAGCACCTCCAGCGCTCCGAGGTCGGGGACCCGATGGGACAGGAGGACGGGTACGGGTGTGTCGCTGGGCATAAAGCCAGCTTATGACCTCATAGAGACAAGCTCCCTGGTGGGGGACGACCCCCGGAACAAAGATCATGGCATGGCCATCTTTCCGCAGACCCACGCGCAGACGAGCGCTCCGCACCCCGCCGCTGTGCGGCTTCCTTCTCTGCGGTACATCGGCCCCAACTGGTACGCGACGGTCATGGGCACCGCCATCGTGGCCGGCGCGGGCGCGGCGCTTCCCGTGCACGTCCCCGGGCTGCGGGCGGCCTGCACGGTGGTGTGGGCGCTCGCGGCCGTGCTTCTCGCCGCCGTTCTCGCCGCCCGTGCCGGGCACTGGTCCGCCCACCGCGACCAGGCCCGCGCCCATCTCCTCGACCCGGCCGTCGCCCCGTTCTACGGCTGCCTCCCGATGGCGCTGCTGGCCGTGGGCAGCTCCACGATGGTGGTCGGCCGGGATGTCCTCGGGCATCGGGCTGCCCTCGCCGTGGACGTGGTGCTCTACAGCGCGGGCACGGCGATCGGCCTGGCCGTCGCGGTCGCGATCCCGTATCTGATGGTCGTGCGCCACCGTCCGGCGCCCGGGACCGCGTCGCCGGTCTGGCTGCTGCCGGTGGTGGCGCCGATGGTCTCCGCGGCGCTCGGCCCGCTGCTGGTGCCGGAGCTGCCCTCCGGCCAGTGGCAGGAGGCGATGCTGCTCGCCTGCTACGCAATGTTCGGACTGAGCCTGCTGGCAACGCTGACGATGCTTCCGCTGATCTTCGCGCGGCTGGTCCACCGGGGTCCGCTGCCGCTCGCCCTGACCCCCACGTTGTTCCTGGTCCTCGGTCCGCTGGGCCAGTCGACGACCGCGGTCGGTCAGCTCGCCGATGTGGCGCCGGGAGCGATCGGGGCGCCGTACGCCTCCGCGTTCAAGACGTTCGCCGTGCTGTACGGGGTGCCGGTGATGGGGTTCGCGCTGCTGTGGCTGGCACTGGCCGTGTCGATGGTGGTGCGGGCGGTACGGGGCGGCATGACGTTCAGCATGACCTGGTGGAGCTTCACCTTCCCGGTCGGCACGTGTGTCACGGGCGCGGCAGGACTGGCCCGGCACACCGGTCTGACGGCGTTCACCTGGCTGGCCGTCGCGCTGTACGTGCTGCTGGTGGCGGCCTGGTCGGTGGCCGGGCTGCGGACGCTGCGCGGGCTGTTCAGCGGAGCGCTGCTCGCAGCGCCGCAGGCGCCTCGGCCAGTGACGGCCCGTACCACGTGAGATACCGCCCGTCGACGAGGACGGCGGGCAGTGCGGGGAAGGCCTCGGGTCCGTCGGTCGCGGTGAAGCGGTACGGCTCGTCGGGCAGGACGACCAGGTCGGAGCCCGCCGCGTTCAGTTCGTCGAGCGGGATGCGGGGGTAGCGTTCGGCGTGCTCGGCGTACACGTTCCGCACGCCGAGCCGGGCCAGCAGGTCACCCGCGAACGTGTCGCGGCCGAGCACCATCCAGGGCCTGCGCCAGATCGGCACGATCGCGCGGCGCGCTGCGTGCGACGGCGGGAGCGCCGCCCAGGCGGCCTCGGCCTCGTCGAGCCAGCGGGGCCTGGCCAGCCCGCAGCCGGTCACCAGGACGCGGTGCAGTTCGGCGAAGGCCTGGTCGAGGGTGCGGATCTCGGTGGTGAGGACCTCGATGCCCGTGGCCCGGAGCGCGGCGAGGTCGGGTGCGCGGTTCTCCTCCTCGTTGGCGACGACGAGATCGGGGCGGAGCGCGACGATCGCGGCCACATCGGGGTTCTTGGTGCCGCCGATGCGTGCGGCGCTCAGACCGGCGGGACGGGTGCACCAGTCGGTGACGCCGACCAGAACGCCGGGGGCGGTGGCGGCGACGGCTTCGGTGAGCGAGGGGACGAGCGAGACGACGCGGAGCGCCGGCGCCGGAACAGGCACGGGTTCGGACACCGGGCCTCAGCGCCTCGGGTCGTTTGTGGCGTCGATGTGCTCCGCGACCGCGACGACCAGCAGCCGGGTCTCCGGCATCGTGGCCCGCCAGCGGTGCCGTACCCCACCCGACAGGAACAGCGTGTCGCCGCGCTCCAGCCGGTACGCCTGCCCCTCCGCCTCCACCTCGGCGGCTCCCTCCACGACGTACATCACCTCGTCGTTGCGGTGCTGGAACTCGCGCCCGAGATCCATTTCGCCGGTGAACTCAAGCGCGCTGAGCTGATGCCGTCCGCGCACCACCCTGCGTGCCCCGTCGCCCTCGCCCGCCCGGACCACCTCGACGGCGCGCGCCGAGTCGGCGGCGGCGCGCAGCCGCGCCGTGGTGGTCTCCAGAGCGTCGGCCACCCGGTCCAGCGACCGGGCGCTGGGCTTGGCCCGCTCGTTCTCGATCTGGCTGAGGAACGGCACGGACAGGCCGCTGCGGGTGGCGACCGCGGCCAGTGTGAGTCCCAGGGATCTGCGCCGACGGCGAACCGCGGCGCCCACGCGAAGTGTTTCCTTCTCGTCCATGTCCGGCTCCCTCCCGACTCGTCATCCTTCCGGTTGCCAGCACCTTACGCACACGGTTACGCAAGGACGGCCGGTAAAGGAACGTCACAGCAGCCGGAAGGGGTGGGCCCACCCATCGGCGGCGCCCACCCCTTCCGGCTGTGTCAGCTCCCTACCGGGGAGCCATTTTGTCCGTGATACCCGGATTCTTGTCCATCCAGGCCTTCACGGCTTCCTCCTCGTGTCCCGTGCCGCGCTTCTGGATCTGGTTCTCCAGGCCGGCCAGCTGCTGCTCGCTGAGCTTGAAGTCCTTGAACCACTTGGTGAGCTGCGGGTAGTTCTTCGGGAAGTCCTTGCTCGCGATCGTGCGGATGGTGTCACCGTTGCCGAAGGCCTTCTTGGGGTCCTTCAGCTTGGTGAGGTCGTACTCGTTGTACGCCCAGTGCGGTGTCCAGAGCAGAACCGCGATCGGCTCCTTCTTGGCGTACGCACGCTTCAGCTCGGCGAGCATCGACGGCGTCGAGCTGTCGACGACCTTGTACTCCTTGTCGAGCCCGTAGGCGGGCAGCACGTTGTTCTTCAGGTTGGCCATGGTGGCGGTGCCGGGCTCGATGCCGATGATGCGGTTCTTGAACTCGTCACCGCGGCCCTTGAGGTCCTTGTACGACTCGATGCCCTTGACGTACGAGGGGACGGCGATCTCCAGCGAGGTCGGCCCGTACCACGATCCGAGGTCGGTGAGCCGGGAGCCGTACTTGTTCCAGTAGTTCTTCTGGGTGTACGGCAGCCAGCCGTCGAACTGAACGTCGAGCTGGCCGCGGGACATCGCGGCATACATCGGACCGACCTCGAACTGCTTCAGGTTGATCTTGTAGCCGCGGTCCTCCAGGACGGCCTTCCACAGGTATGTGGCGGCGATGCCCTCCTCCCAGGGGAACCAGGCCATCTCGACGGTACGGTCGCGCTCGTCCTTGCCGCTCGCGCCCTTCGCCACCTTGGCCACGGGCGTCCACTTGTCGGCGACGTCCGGGTTGTCCTTCAGCCAGGCGCGGACGGCGTCCTGCTCCTTGCCCTTGCCGGTCGCCTGGATCTGCGCCTCGAGGCCGGTGAGCTGGTCCTCGCTCATCTTGAAGTTCTTGAGCCACTTGCCGACCTCGGGGTTGTCGTCGGCGAAACCCTTGCGGGTCAGGGTGTGGATGCCGTCGCCCTTGCCCCAGAGATTCTTGGGGTCCTTGAGCTTGGTGAGGTCGTACTGGTTGTACGCCCAGTGCGGCGACCACAGCGGGACGACGATCGGTTCCTTCTTGGCGTACGCGCGCTTCAGCTCGGCGAGCATCGACGGCGTGGAACCGTCGACGACCTTGTACTCCTTGTCGAGGCCGTAGCCCGGCAGGATCTTGTCCTTGAGCAGGCCCGTCTCACCGGCACTCGGCTCGATGCCGACGATCCGGCCCTTGAAGTCGGACGCCTTGCCCTTGAGGTCGTCGAGCGAGTCGACGCCCTTCACGTACGAGGGGACGGCCAGCTCCAGGGAGGTGGGGCCGTACCAGGAGCCCATGTCCTCCAGGCGGTCGTGGTACTTCTTCCAGTACGTGGCGTGGGTGACCGGGAGCCAGGAGTCGGTCTCGAAGTCGATCTGGCCGCCCGCCATACCGGTGTAGAGCGCGCCGGCCTCGTACTGCTTGACGTCGACCTCGAAGCCTCGCCGCTCCAGCAGCTCCTTCCACAGGAAGGTGGAGGCGATGCCCTCGTCCCACGGGATGTATCCCATGCTGATCTTCTTGCCGTTGCCGATGTTCGTGGCATCGGCGACGGCGCCGGTTTCCGGCTTCGACGTACCGAACATGCCCATGCCGCCTGCCACGAGGGCCAGGACGACAACGCCGACGACCGCGACAGCGGGCTGCGGCCGGTAGTTCCAGATCTTCAGTCCGCCGGCCATCGACTGGGCCTTGGCGAGCGCGCGACGGGCCAGCGGCGAGACCTCGCGGCCGAGCGCGCCGGTCATGCGGTCCAGGTACATCGCCAGGATGACGATGGAGACGCCCGCCTCGAAGCCGAGGCCGACATCGACGTTGCCGATGGCGCGGTAGACGGAGCCGCCGAGGCCGCCGCCGCCGACCATGCCGGCGATGACCACCATGGACAGGCCCAGCATGATGACCTGGTTGATGCCCGCCATGATCGTGGGCAGCGCGAGCGGCAGCTGGACCCGCAGCAGGGTGTTGCGCGAGGTGGTGCCGAAGGCCTCGGCCGCCTCGACGAGGTCGCCGTCGACCTGGCGGATGCCGAGCTCGGTCATCCGGACGCCCGGGGGCAGCGCGAAGATGATCGTGGCGATGATGCCGGGCACGACGCCGACGCCGAAGAAGATGACGCCGGGGATCAGATAGACCATGGCGGGCATCGTCTGCATGAAGTCGAGGACCGGCCGGGTCACCGCGGACACGGTCTTCGAGCGGGCCGCCCAGATACCGAGCGGTACGGCCAGCGCCAGCGTGACGATGGTGGCGACGAGCACCAGGGTGAGGGTGTCCATCGCTTCGTCCCACAGCTCGACGGAGTCGATGAGCGCGAAGCCCACGAAGGCGAGCGCACCCGCGAGCAGCCCGCGCAGCCACCAGGCGATGACGGCGAGGATGCCCGCGAAAAGCAGGGGGGCGGGGGCGGAGAGTACGGCGGCTATGCCGTCGAACATGCCGCTGACGACCGAGCTGATCGCGTCGAACAGCCAGGCCAGGTGGGTCTGCAGCCAGTCGACCGCACTGTCCACCCATTCACCGAGCGGGAACCTAAACATCGGCGGCCACCTTCTTCACGGTGGCGGCGGCAGCCTGCGGGACCTCGGTGGGGCTCATCGGCTCGCCGAGGACGGCGAGCAGCCGGGACCGGGGCACGACCCCGACCAGCTGACCGTCGGCGCCGATCACGGCGACCGCGACGCCGCTGCGCGAGCAGGGCGTGAACAGCTCGATGATCGGTGTGGACTCGGAGACCGTGGCCGGCGCCGACCGGAGGACGTCGGCGGGCGTACGGAGCTCCGTGCCGTCGTCCGCCTCGGTGCCCAGGACGGTGTGCGGCTCGGCCATGATGGCGCCGGCGGTCAGCACCCGGGAACGGTCGACGTCCTGGGTGAAGGACGCGACGTAGTCGTTGGCCGGAGTGACGAGGATGTCCTCGGCCGTGCCGAGCTGGACGATCTTTCCGTCCCGCATCACGGCGATCCGGTCACCGAGACGCATGGCCTCGTTGAGGTCGTGGGTGATGAAGACGATGGTCTTCTTGAGCCTCTTCTGCAGTTCGAGCAGCTGGTCCTGCATGTCGCGGCGGATCAGCGGGTCGAGCGCGCTGAAGGACTCGTCCATCAGCAGCAGATCGGCGTCGGTGGCCAGGGCACGGGCCAGACCGACGCGCTGCTGCATACCGCCGGACAGCTCGTCGGGCCAGGACTTCTCCCAGCCGGCGAGGCCGGTCAGCTCCAGCGCCTCGGCGGCGCGCTTCTCACGCTCGGCGCGCGGCACACCCTGCACCTCGAGACCGTACGCGGCGTTCTCCAGGACACTCCGGTGCGGGAAGAGAGCGAAGTGCTGGAAGACCATGCTGATCTTCGAGGAGCGGACGGTGCGGAGTTCGCGGGGGCTCAGGGCGGTCAGGTCCTGACCGTCGAACAGCACGCGGCCGGCTGTGGGGTCCAGCAGCCCGTTGAGCATCCGCAACAACGTGGACTTGCCGGATCCGGACAGACCCATCACGACGAAGATCTGGCCCGGTTCGACGGTGAACGAGGCGTCGATCACCGCTGCGGTCGTTCCGTCGGCGCGCAGCTCGTCGCGGTCCGTGCCGCTCTCGAGCTTCTGCACGGCTTGATCGGGTCGTCTGCCGAATACCTTGTACAAGTGTTCGGCTTGCAGCCTTGACACATACACCTCACGCGTTGAACCGAGAACGGTCTGCCACCCCCTCCGGCAGACCGTGGAGCGGCACGGATTCGGCCCGCTTGGCACGCGCTGTCGTTGCAATTGCGACGTGATCCGCTCCGGTGGCGCGCCTGCCCATACTTATCCGGGCCAAACAGAACAGTGATCCAGTTCACTTCCGGGCCGGTGTCAGTGAGGTGCGGCATGATCGGGGTGTGACGCGACGCCTGATGCTCCTCGACACCGCCTCCCTCTACTACCGCGCCTATTTCGGGGTCCCCGATTCGGTGCGCGCGCCCGACGGCACACCGGTCAACGCCGTGCGCGGACTGCTCGACTTCATCGGGCGGCTCGTCCAGGACCACCGGCCGGACGATCTGGTGGCCTGCATGGACGCGGACTGGCGGCCGCACTGGCGGGTCGAGCTGATCCCTTCGTACAAGGCGCACCGCGTCGCGGTGGAGACCGCCGACGGGCTGCCCGACGAGGAGGAGACCCCCGACACGCTGGCTCCGCAGGTCCCGATCATCGAGGACGTGCTCGACGCGCTCGGCATCGCCCGGGTCGGTGTCGCGGAGTACGAGGCGGACGACGTGATCGGCACGCTCACCGGCCTGGCCACCGGGCCGGTGGACATCGTCACCGGCGACCGGGACCTCTACCAGCTGGTCGACGACGCCCGCGGGGTGCGGGTGCTCTACCCGCTGAAGGGTGTCGGGTCGCTCCAGCTGACGGACGAGGCGTGGCTGCGCGAGAAGTACGGGGTGGACGGCTCCGGCTACGTCGATCTGGCACTGCTGCGCGGCGACCCGAGCGACGGGCTGCCGGGGGTTCCCGGGATCGGCGAAAAGACGGCGGCGAAACTGCTGGACGCCTTCGGCGATCTGGCCGGGATCATGGCCGCGGTGGACGATCCGGCGTCCAGGCTGACGCCTTCGCAGCGCAAGCGGCTCGACGAGGCGCGGGACTACGTGGCCGTCGCGCCGACGGTGGTCCGGGTCGCCGGTGACGTACCGCTGCCCGGGTTCGATCCCGCGCTGCCGACCGAGCCGCGCGATCCCGCCGCCCTCGAGGCGCTGGCCGGCCAGTGGGGGCTGGGCGGCGCCCTGCAGCGCCTGCTCTCCACGCTCCGGGCATGAAGTGCTAACTTAGGCAAGCCTAAGTATTTGGAGCAGGGAGAACCTCGTGGCAGAACGACCGGCGCGGCAGGCACCCACGGCGCAGGGGGCCCAGGTCCTGCGCACCGAGCGGATCACCCCGCACATGGTGCGTGTGGTGCTCGGTGGTGACGGCCTGGCCGGCTTCGCGCTGTCCGGGTTCACCGACCACTACGTCAAGCTGTGCTTCGCGCCGGAGGGCGCGGACTATGCGCACCCGTTCGACATGGCCCGCATCCGCGAGGAGTACCCGCGGGAGCTGTGGCCCACCACCCGGACCTACACGGTCCGATCCTGGGACCCGGTCGCCCGGGAGCTGGCGATCGACTTCGTGGTGCACGGCGACGAGGGCCTGGCGGGCCCGTGGGCGCTGCGGGCGGCCCTGGGCGATCAGGTGACGTTCCTGGGCCCCGGCGGCGGGTACGGGCCGGACGCGTCTGCGGACTGGCACCTCCTGGCCGGCGACGAGAGTGCCCTGCCGGCGATCGCGGCGGCGCTGGAGCAGATGCCCGCGGGCGCGGTGGCGCACGCGTACATCGAGGTGGCGGACGCGTCCGAGGAACAGAAGATCGAGACGGCCGGCGGGGTGGAGCTCACCTGGCTGCACCGAGGCGAGCGTCCGGTCGGCGAGGCCGTGACCGCGGCGGTGAAGTCGCTGGACTTCCCCGCGGGCGAGGTCCAGGCGTTCGTGCACGGCGAGGCGGGGTTCGTGAAGGAGATCCGCCGGCACCTGCGTCTCGACCGGAAGATCCCGCTGTCGCAGCTGTCGATCTCCGGCTACTGGCGCCTCGGCCAGAACGACGACGCGTGGCGCTCGGTGAAGCGGGAGTGGAACGAGCAGGTGGAGCGCGAGCAGGAGCGCGCGGCGTAAGCCGCCGTACCCCGGCGCCCCTTGTGGGTACGTACGCCCCGGTGACCGTCCGCCCCGGACGGTCACCGGGGCGGACGTGTGTCACGGGCTCCCCGGCGGTGACCGGGGTGTGCGTGCGCCGCGGGCTCCCGGCCAGTCGGCGCCGCGGGGCTCCCCCGGCTCGTCGTCACCGTATGCCCTTGCCGACGCGTCCACGTGCGCGAGCCGACGCAGCGCACTGAACATCGCCTCGCCCAGCACCGTGCCGACGACCACACTCTCCACCAGGTCCTCGCGCGCCACCCGCCGCCCCACATAGTCGAGGTCGGCCCGGGCGACCGGTTCCGCGGCGTCCGCGTAGTCGTCGAGCAGCTCGACGAACCCCCCGTGCCCCGCCCGCCGCAGCGCGACCAGCACCCCTGCCAGGGTCTCGCCGGCCGGACTGTGCGCCTCGGCCCGCCAGCCACGCCGCTCCAGCAGCTCGGCCACCTCCTCGCGGGCGTCCTCCAGTTCGGGCCCGGGCTCGCTCCCCTTCAGCGCAGTGATCCGCGTGGCCGCGACGCCCAGCACGTTGTGCACCGGCTGCGCGGGGTCGTCGATCGTGCGCAGGACATCCCCGATCGCGGCGAGCGAGAGGCCGCCGACGTCCAGCAGGGCGCGGATCAGCTTCAGCCTGCGCTCGTGCCCGGAGTCGTACGACGCCTGGTTCGGGCTCGTCAACTGCCCTGCGGGCAGCAGACCTTCACGTACATAGAACTTGATCGTCGGTACCGGAACCCCGGACCTGCGACTCAACTCGCCGATGCGCACCGCTCGTTCTTCCTTCCGCCCTTGCCAACCCCGCACCCCATCATAGATAGTTCCACTATCGGATAGCGGTGAGTTCCACTATCCATAATGACTTCACTCTCACCGGGGGTACACCCATGCCGTCATGGCGTTCCTGGCACCGTCCCTTACTCCTCTTTGCTGCGGCAATGGCAGTCATGGCCGTCGTCTCCGGGGTGGGGCTGCTGGTGGACGACCGGGTCCTCGCGGGCTCGGCGATCTGGTTCAAGCCCTTCAAGTTCGCGGTCTCGTTCGTGGCGTATGCCCTGGCGCTCGCCTGGATGCTGACGCTGCTCACCCGTGGCCGGCGCACCGGCTGGGTGGCCGGGTCCGTGGTCGCGCTCGCGGGCCTGGTCGAGATGGTGATCATCACCGGACAGGTGATCCGGGGCAGGCGCAGCCACTTCAACCACGCCACCCCCTTCGACGAGCGGCTGTTCACCGTGATGGGCGCCACCATCGTCATCCTCTGGACCGGGACCCTGGTCATCGCGGTCCTGCTGCTGCGCGCCCGAATCCCGGACCGCGCCGCCGCCCTGGCGATCCGCTCGGGTGTGGTCATAGCCCTGGTGGGAGCCGCACTCGGCTTCCTGATGACGCAGCCGACGCCCGGGCAGCGAGCCGCCGGCAACCTCGACACCGCCGATGTCGTCGGCGCGCACTCCGTCGGCGTACCGGACGGCGGCCCCTCGATGCCGCTCACCGGCTGGTCGACGACCGGCGGCGATCTGCGTATCCCGCACTTCGTCGGGATGCACGCGCTCCAGCTGCTCCCGCTCTTCCTGTTCGCCCTGGCCGCACTGGCCCCGCGCCTTCCCCGGCTGGGCGATCCGCGGGTCCGGCTGCGTCTGGTGCTCGTCGCCTCCGGGGCGTACGCGGCGGTCGTCGCCCTCGTCGCCTGGCAGGCGCTGCGGGGGCAGCCACTGGTCCACCCCGACGGCGCGACGCTCGGCGCCGCGGCCGCGGTCCTGGCCGCCACCGCCGCCGGTACGTACGCGGCGCTGCGGCCGATTCCCCTCTCCCGTAAGGCGGATGCCGTCAAGAAGGAGTTCATGGCATGACCGGCGCACTCTTCGAAGTCTCGTTCTGGCTGGCCGCGCCCTTCTGGCTGCTGATGATCCTGGCCCCGCACTGGCGGCCCACCGCACGCCTCGCCGCGTCACCGCTCACGGTGCTGCCCGTACTGGTCGTCCATCTCGTCATGGCCGTGCCGGTCTTCCCCGAGCTGTGGACCGCGGTGCGCAGTCCCGACATCGACACGTTCCGCGACCTGGCCGCACTGGCCAACGGCGCCGGGGCGATCTGGGCCCAGGTGATCGCCTGGGATCTGCTGCTGGGCCAGTGGATGTTCCTGGAGGGGCGGCGGCTGGGCATCCCTGCGCTGGTGATGAGCCCTCTGCTGGTGGTGACGATTCTGCTGTCGCCGTTCGGCCTGCTGGTCTTCCTGGTGGTGCGCGCGTTCCGGAAACCGCGGAGCCGGCCCGGGGAGACGCTCCCGGACCGGCTCCATGATGCGGCGCAGTCGTAACTCCCGCCGCAGCGCTCGTGGTTCCCGCCGCGCCCCTGGCCGTCAGACGGACTTCTGGTACGAGCGGAAAGTGCGGGTCGACAACCAGACCGCCACCACCGCGAGGACCAGCAGCGCTCCCCCGCGGCTGAGCACCAGACCCCAGTCGGGGTCGGCGGTCAGCGCCGAACGGCCTGCCACCATGGCCCAGTTGACCGGGTTGAAGTCGGCGATCTGCCGCATCCACGACGGCATCTGGCTCGGCGCCATGAACGAGGACGAGAGGAAGGTCAGCGGCAGCAGGAGAAACGTGTTGATGCCGATGATCGACTCACGCTGGCGGACCAGCATCCCCAGGGCGTTGGAGAGCGCACCGAAGACCGTACCGAGCAGGATCGACGCGACGAGGAGGATCAGCAGTCCGCCCGCCCCGCCCGGGTAGGTGGCACCGGCGGCCCAGCCGAGCAGCACGATGATCACCGACTGCACGGCGGTGCTGATGCCGTTCTGCACGACGTTGGCGTTCATCAGCGCGTTCCGGCTGACCGGGGTGGTCAGGAAACGGTTGAGCGTGCCCCGCTCGATCTCCTCCAGGGTTCCCATCCCGGCCCACATGCTCGATCCGAGGGCACTCATCACCACGATGCCCGGGATCAGATAGTCCAGATAGGACGTGGTCCCGAAGCCGCCGAGTTCGACGACCTTCTTGAAGAGGTTGCCGAACAGGAACAGCCAGATCACCGGCTGGATCAGGGAGATCGCCAGGAAGACCGGCTGCCTGATGATCGCCATCAGCTGCCGCTGGGTCATGTACCAGGTCTGGGCGAGGGTCTGGCTGCTCATCGGGTGCCTCCTGCGGCGATCTGAGCGGGGGCCTGCCCGTCACCTGCGGCCTCGGCCTCGGAGAAGCGGCGTCCGGCGTAGCGCAGATAGACGTCGTCGAGGGAGGGGCGGGCGACGGTGGCGGCGGCGACCGACGCACCGGCCCGCTCCAGGGCGGTGAGCAGTACGGGGACGGCGGCGGCGCCGTCCTCGGCGCGGACGCTCACCCGGCGGCCGTCGGCCAGCACCTCGTACACCCCGGGCACTGCGGCGACGGCGGCGGTGATCGCCGTACGGTCGCCGTCGGCGCGCAGCTCCATGTGGACGGCGTCGCCCCGGAGTTCACCCTTGAGCTCGTCGGGGGTGCCCTCGACGACGATCCGGCCGCGGTCGACGATCGCGATGCGTTCGGCGAGCCGGTCGGCCTCCTCCAGGTAGTGCGTGGTGAGCACGATGGTGAGGCCTTCGTCTCCGGCCAGGCGGGAGATCTCGTCCCACATGGCCGTGCGGGCCTCGGGGTCGAGTCCGGTGGTGGGCTCGTCGAGGAAGAGCACTTCGGGCCGGTGGACCAGACCGAGCGCCACGTCGAGGCGGCGCTGCATGCCGCCGGAGTACCCCTTCACCTGGCGCCTGGAGGCGTCGGTGAGATCGAAGCGGTCCAGGAGCTCATCGGCGCGGCGCTGGATCGCGGCGCCCCGCATCCCGTAGAGCCTGCCCTGCAGTACCAGGTTCTCCCGGCCGGTGGCGACGGGATCGGCGCCGGACTTCTGGGCGACGACGCCGATCGCGCGGCGGACCCGGTCGGGGTGGCGCAGGACGTCGTGTCCGGCGACTGTCGCGGCTCCGGAGTCCGGGCGGGCGAGGGTGGTGAGGATCTTCACGGTGGTGGACTTTCCGGCGCCGTTGGGGCCGAGGAGTGCGAAGACCGTGCCGGCGCCGACGGTAAGGTCCATGCCGTTCAGCGCAGTGACATCGCCGGGATAGGTCTTGATCAGTTGTCGCGCCTCTACTGCGGGCGCACGGGTGCTCATGACGGAGCTCTCCTGTGGTCAGCGGGGTGTTCGGGCATGCCGAGCCGATCCGCGTGAAGAGAGCCGGGCTATCCTGGGTGTGCCGCACCTCGATCGCCTGGCTCGCCCTCACGGCGTGGCCGGTCCGGGGTTCGAAACCCTGGCGGGCGCTGCTCCAACAGCCCCTGCCAGGGTCTTTCTTCGTCCCCGGTAGTTCTTCTCCGGTAGTGCTCCTGCTGCTTCTGCGGTACGCGCTGCGCTACGTCTTCCGCTCCGGGTCGAGGACGATCTCCTGTTCGTCCAGATCCTGCCAGTCCTGCGGCACTTCACCGGTCTCGTGGAAGGACTTCCACTCCTCGATACCGCTGATCGTGGCGTCGACGAGTTCCGCGCGGAATTTCTTGATCCACTCCAGCTGCGCGTCGATCATGTGGAGCTGGTACTCGCTCTCCACGACGAACACCCGGGGCAGCTTCTCCGTCAGCTGGCCGAGGACACCCCGGAGCGCCGCGGACTGGAGCTCCAGTGCCGCCTCCCGGGTCTCCAGCAGCTCCGTCACGTCCTCCGGCGGCAGCACCGGCAGCAGCGAGAGCGCGGTCTCGAAGACCGGGTACTCGGCGGCCGGCGCAGCCAGCAGATCGGAGAGCCAGTCGACCATTTCGGCGCGCCCCGCCTCGGTGAGGCCGTAGAGCGTGCGCTCGGGGCGGTTGCCCTGGCGCTGCACACCGGCCACCTCGACGTAACCGTGCTTCTCCAGGTTCTGGACGACGGTGTACAGCGAGCCAAAATTGATCTTGACGCTGTGTTCCTTGCCGCGTCGGCGAAGCGTCTGGGCGATCTCGTACGGATGCATGGACCGCTCCGCGAGCAGCACCATCACCGTCAGCGCGAGTGGATTGCTGAGCTTGCGCCGCTTGGCCACCGCCCCCACCCCGCCCTTCACTTCGCCGTTCATCACTTCGTCATCGAATACTCGTGTACGAACATATCGCGAGCGCTCTTACGCGTCAACCGCGATGTATCGCGAATTCGGGGCGGCGTGGAAAGATTTCGCGCACTGACCAATCCGCGCTGCCGTCGGCTCCGAATCACTTAACGAAACCGATGCGCATCCTGGGAGGAAGCCCGCGTGAAAGAAGCCGTGCACATCAGCGGAGCACCATCGGCGGGGCCCGATCTCCAGGAGCTCCTGGGGCTGGTGGCCCGGGGCGACCAGGATGCGTTCGCCAGGGTGTACGACGCGGTCTGCGGCCCGGTCCTCGGTCTCGTACGAAGTGTGCTGCGCGACCCCGCGCAGTCGGAGGAGGTGGCGCAGGAAGTGCTGGTCGAGGTGTGGCGGACCGCCCCGCGCTTCCAGGCTTCCCGCGGCAGCGCCATGAACTGGGTACTGACACTGGCCCATCACCGGGCGGTGGACCGGGTGCGCTCCGTCGAGGCGACGACGGCCCGGGAGCACCGGGCGGCGCTGCTGGACCGCACGCCGGAGTTCGACGAGGTCACCGAGCAGGTCGAGAGCCGACTGGAGCGGGAGCAGGTACGCCGCTGTATGCGGACCCTGTCCGAGCTGCAACGGCAGTCCGTCACGCTGGCCTACTACCGCGGTCTGACCTACCGCGAAGTGGCGGAACTCCTCTCCGTACCGATCGGGACGATCAAGACACGACTGCGCGACGGGCTGATCCGGCTGCGCGACTGCCTCGGGGTGAGCGCATGAGCAAGGTGGATCGCGTGAGCGGGGCCGAACTGCACACGCTGACCGGGGCGTACGCCCTGCACGCGCTGCCGGACGCGGAGCGTGGGGAGTTCGAACGCCATCTCGGCGACTGCGAGGCCTGCGCCGTGGAGGTGCGGGAGCTGTCCGAGACCGCCACCCGGCTCGGGCTCGCGGTGACCGCGGCCCCGCCGCGCGAGCTGCGCGACCGGGTGCTGCGGGAGATCACGGCCGTGCGGCAGGAATCCCCGTCGCACGGGCGGCGCTCCCGCTCGGCCCCCTCTGCCCAGCGGGCCGGCCGCTGGCCGAAGTTCGCACTCGCCGCGGCTCTGGCCGCTGCTGCCGGGTTCGGCGGTATCGCGGTGTGGCAGAACCAGGTCGCCCGCGACGCACAGCAGGAGACGCACCGGGCGCAGCAGCAGAGTGAGCAGGTGGCGCAGGTCCTCGCGGCACCGGACGCCACGACGAAGTCCGGCGCGCTGAAGGGTGGGGCGAAAGGCACGGTCGTGGTCTCGCAGAGCGAGAACCGGGCCGTTTTCGTGACCTCGGGGATGGCGCCGCCTCCCAGCGGCAAGGTGTACCAGTTGTGGTTCGACGACGGCGGGACCATGCGGTCCGCGGGGCTGATGAACCGGGCGGCGACGAGCAGCACGGTGCTGCTGGACGGTCCGGTCGACGGGGCGTCGGGCATAGGGATCACCGTCGAGCCGGCCGGCGGCTCCGCGCAGCCGACGTCCGCGCCGCTGGCACTGCTGACCTTCCCGACCGTATGAGGGGCCCCCTGCCATGACCGTCTCGGTGGCGCTGTTCACCTCCGATCTGCGGCTGCACGACAACCCCGTCCTGTCCGCGGCGGTGCGCGAGACGGATGCCGTCGTCCCCCTCTTCGTCGAGGACTACGGCATCCGCCGGGCCGGCTTCGACGCGCCGAACCGGCGGGCGTTCCTCGCCGACTGCCTCGCCGGTCTCGACGCGGGGCTGCGCCGCCGCGGCGGCCGGCTCGTCGTCCGCCGCGGCGACGTGGTCGCCGAGGCCTGCGCCGTGGTCGCGGAAACGGGTGCGCGGAGTCTGCACATCGCCGCCGGGGTGAGCGGGTACGCGCGGAAACGCGAGGACCGTCTGCGTACGGCTCTCGGGGCTGCCGGCTGCACCCTGCACGTCCATGACGCAGTGGTCACCGCGCTCGCCCCGGGCCGGGTCGTCCCGGCGGGGCGTGACCATTTCGCGGTGTTCACCCCGTACTTCCGCCGCTGGGAGGCGGCCGGGGTACGGGGCACACTGACCGATCCCCGGACGGTACGGGTGCCGGACACCACGCCGTCCGCACCGCTGCCTGCGCGAGCGGAGGTCACGGGCGTCTCACCGGGTCTCGCCGAGGGCGGCGAGACGGCAGGGCGCAGACTGCTGGCCTCCTGGCTGCACGGCCCGATGGCCGACTACGGGACCGGCCACGACGACCTCGGCGGGGACGCGACGTCCCGGCTGTCGCCGTATCTGCACTTCGGCTGCCTCTCCGCGGCCGAACTGGTGAACCGGGCACGGGAGAAGGGCGGACCGGGCGCCGACGCGTTCGTACGGCAGCTGGCCTGGCGGGACTTCCACCACCAGGTCCTCGCCGCCCGGCCGGACGCGGCATGGGCCGACTACCGTCCGCGGGGCGACCGGTGGCGGTCCGCTCCCGACGAGATCGAGGCGTGGCGTGCCGGACTCACCGGCTATCCGCTGGTCGACGCGGCGATGCGACAGCTGGCGCACGAGGGCTGGATGCACAATCGGGGCCGGATGCTGGTCGCGAGCTTTCTCACGAAGACGCTGTACGTGGACTGGCGCGTCGGCGCCCGTCACTTCCTGGATCTCCTCGTCGACGGGGATCTGGCGAACAATCAGCTCAACTGGCAGTGGGTGGCGGGCACCGGCACGGACACCCGCCCCAACCGGGTGCTCAATCCGGTGGTCCAGGGCAAGCGGTTCGATCCGCAGGGCGCCTACGTACGGCGCTGGGTGCCGGAGCTGGCAAGCCTGGAGGGCGCTGCGGTCCACGAGCCGTGGAAGCTCACCGGCCCGGAACGGGCGCGGCTCGGCTATCCGGATCCGGTGGTGGACCTGGCCGAGTCACGCGCCCGTTTCGAACGGGCGCGCGGCCTCGACTGACGGCCGACTGCCGACTGCCGACTGCCGACTGCCGACTGCCGACTGCTCAGCGCTTCCTCGGCGGCCGCGGGAAGAACCCGCTGATCCGGGCGGTGTACTCGGCATGGCCCGGCCGCCCCGAGCCGACGCGGTGCATACGTCCGTGCGTCGTACAGCGTCACTTCGTGCGCCCGACCGAGCACATAGGCGGCGGTCGGTCCCGCCACCCCGCTGCCCAACACGGCTGTCCGCCGCCGTGATTCGCAGCCGGGCCGTGAGGGATTGGCCGATGACCGTTTCTGATCCGATCGCGCCGCGGACCAATCCGCAGGCCGTCCGGTGACGAACCCCAGATGTGAGCGAAGAACAGATCGATGTGCAGGAGCACGGGGCCACCGGGTCCCGGCGGTCCCGCTGGGCACGTGGCGGTTTCGCCGGGCTCAGCGGTCTGATCGCCGGGTTCTGCGCCCTGGCCGTGGCCGAACTGGCCTCGGCTGTCGTACGTCCGGAGGCGGGTCCGGTCGCGGCGGTGGGCGGAGCGGTCATCGACCGCACTCCCCCGGCCGTGAAGGACTTCGCCGTACGGCACTTCGGCACCGCCGACAAACTGGTGCTCCAACTGGGCATCCTGGCGCTGCTGGCGGTATTCGCCGTGGCGGTCGGGATCCTGGCGTTGCGGCACCGGCTGCTCGGCTCGGCGGCCGTTCTGGTCTTCGGCGTGGTCGGGGCGGTGGCGGCGGTGGGACGGCCGGAAGGCAGCCCCTCCGATGCCCTGCCCTCGGTGGTGGGTGCCGTAGTAGCCGCAGGAGTGCTGTACTTCCTGGTCGGACGGCTCGGCCCGGTGCTCCGTCCCTCTCCCGCGACCGGAGTGAGGGACGGGCAGGGGGACGGCACCTTCGACCGGCGCGGTTTCGTGATCGCGGCGACCGCTGCGGCGGCGGCCTCGGCCGGTGCGGGGTTCCTGGGACGGCGGCTGACGTCCTCCGTACAGGCCGGTGCCGCCGCCTCACGGCATGATCTGGTCCTCCCGGTACCCGAGTCGCCGGCGCCCGCCGTACCGCCCGGGGCTGATCTGCGGATTCGCGGGCTGAGCTCGTTCATCACCCCGAACAAGAGCTTCTACCGGGTGGACACCGCCCTGGTCGTGCCGCGCATCGACGCCGATTCGTGGCGGCTGCGGATCCACGGCAAGGGAGTCGCCCGCCCTCTCACGGTCAGCTTCCAGGACCTGCTGGGGCGGGAGATCATCGAGCGCGACATCACCCTGGCATGCGTCTCCAACGAGGTCGGCGGCCCGTACGTGGGCAATGCCCGGTGGATCGGTGTGCGGCTGGCCGACCTGCTGCGCGAGGCCGGGGTGAAACCGCCTTCGCGGGGTGGTCCCGCCGACCAGATCGTGGCGCGCTCCGTCGACGGTATGACGATCGGCACGCCGGTCGAGCCGGTCATGGACGGGCGCGACGCGATCCTCGCCCTCGGCATGAACGGCGAACCCCTGCCGTTCGCGCATGGCTTCCCGGTCCGCATGGTGGTGCCGGGACTGTACGGGTACGTCTCGGCCTGTAAGTGGATCAAGGACATCGAGCTGACGACGTTCGCCTCGTACGACGCCTACTGGGTCAGGCGCAACTGGTCCCAGCAGGCGCCGGTCAAGACGGAGTCCCGGATCGACACACCCCGTCCGTTCGCCTCGCCGAAGCCCGGCATCGTGCCCGTCGCCGGGGTGGCCTGGGCCCAGCACCGGGGGATCTCCCGGGTGGAGGTCCGAGTCGACGGCGGCGCGTGGCATCCGGCCCGGCTCGCGGCACAGGACAACCGGGACACCTGGCGCCAGTGGGTGTGGGAGTGGCCGGCCGCCTCCGGCCATCACACGCTGGAGGTCCGTGCGACCGACGGGACCGGGGCCACCCAGACCGGCGAACGCGTCGGCACCGTCCCGGACGGTGCGACCGGCTGGCACTCGGTGGTGGTCGACGTGTCCTGACCCGAACACCCCCCACACGCACCTTCGTTCCTTCGTTCTCAACCCTTTCGCGCGCCTCGCGCATCTCGCTTCAGGAGAATCACATGACCCCCTTGCACCTTCGCCGTGCCGCCGTTGCCTTCTCCGCCGCCGCGCTGCTGCCGCTGGCCCTGACAGCCTGCTCCAGCGACTCCAAGGACTCCTCGTCCGGCTCCGACGCAAGCGCGGCCAAGACATCGCCGGCGCCCGCGGCGAGCGCGTCGATGGATATGAACGAGCCGTTCGGAACGGCCTGTTCGTCCGTGCCGAAGAACGGTGCGGGCAGCTTCGCGGGTATGGCGAAGGATCCCGTCGCCACGGCAGCCTCGCACAACCCGGCGCTCTCCACCCTGGTCACCGCGGTGAAGAAGGCCGGCCTCGTCGACACCCTGAACAACGCGCAGAACGTCACCGTGTTCGCGCCGACCAATGACGCGTTCGCGAAGATCCCGCAGGCCGACCTGGACAAGCTGCTGGCGGACAAGGAGCAGCTCACCAAGGTCCTTACGTATCACGTGGTGGGTCGGAAGCTGGCGCCGCAGCAGTTGGACAAGGGCTCCTTCGCCACGCTGGCCGAGAGCGAGCTGACGACCTCCGGCACGGACATGGCGTACACGGTGAACGACACCTCGAAGGTCGTCTGCGGCAATGTCCCGACCGCCAACGCCACGGTGTACATCGTCGACACCGTCCTGATGCCCCCGCAGTAGCGTCACAGGGACACCACCGGCCGGCCGGGGCTGCGTCACCGCCCCGGCCGGTCTCTGCCGTGCGCGACCGCAGTGAGCACTTCGGCGCCGCACGGACACGGCCGTGTCATTCAGCGGAAACGGGCTCTCCCTAATTTCTGTCATCCGACAGGAATGCGGCTCCGGCCGCTGCGCCGCAAGGGGCCGCCATGTCCGCGAAGCCGCACGCCCTCCCACCGTCCGTCCCCGAACTGACCGGTGTCTGGCACCCTTCGCTGCTCGTCGGTGCGGACGGACGCCGGGACACCACCACCGCTGTGACCTGGGTGCAGGGCCCCGCCCGGTACGCGGATCTGCGGCAGCCCGCGAACCACCCCCGCCACCGCGGCGTCACCTCCCTGTGCGGCCTCCGCTTCGACGAGCTGCTCGCACTCACCCGCCAGGAGGCCTTCGCGGGGCGGCTGCGGCAGCGCTCCGCCGTGTTCCACTGGGCCCGCGCCCTCGACTTCGGGCCCGTCGGGCTCCCGGATGCCGGGCGGCTGCGCCGCGAGGGCGCCGTGCTCGTCGCGCGTCCCGGTGTCGTCGCCGGAGAACACCTCTACGCGCAGACCGTCCAGACCTTCCGCTATCTCGGGCGGCGGCTGGCCGACGGCGAGACAGCCCTGCCCGCGGGCGCCCTGCCCCTCTCCTCGTTCGGCCAGGAAGCACGCCACGCCCCTCGTTCCTGAACGCCCTCCTTTCCCCTCCCCGTCCCTGAGAGCAGGTGCTGCCATGTCCGTCACCGCCCCCACCGACGTACTCCCCGATCCGCCCGTACCCACGGGATCCGGCTCTCCCCTGCAGGAGTTCGGCTACCGCCAGGAGCTCCACCGCAGCCTCGGCCGCTACGCGTCGTTCGCCGCGGGCTTCTCCTTCATCTCGGTCCTGACGACGGTCTTCCAGTTCTTCGCCGTCGGCTACTCCTTCGGCGGCCCGGTCTTCTTCTGGGCCTGGCCCGCGGTGCTGATCGGCCAGTTGCTGGTCGCCGCCTGTTTCGCCGAACTCGCCGCCCGCTACCCGATATCCGGTGCGATCTATCAGTGGTCGTCGCGGCTGTCCAATCTGACCTTCGGCTGGTTCGCGGGCTGGATCATGGTCATCGGCCAGATCGTGGTGGTCGCCGCGGCCGCGCTGGCCCTGCAGATGGTGATGCCGCCCATCTGGTCGGGGTTCCAGCTGATCGGCGGCGACCCCGCGCCGCTGTCCCCGACGGGTGCCACGAACGCGGCGCTGCTCGGCACCGTCCTGCTGGTCCTCACCACGCTGGTGAACATCGTCGACAACCGCGTGATGTCGGTCATCAACCGGGTGGGTGTCACCGCCGAGATCATCGGCGCCGTCCTGATCGTCGTGCTGCTCCTCACCCACTCGGAACGCACCCCGTCCGTCACCTTCCACACCGGTGGCGCCGGGACGGGGGTGTTCGGCGCACTGCTGGTGGGTTCGTTCACGGCCGCGTACGTCATGATCGGCTTCGACAGCGCGGGCGAGATGAGCGAGGAGACCCGCGACCCGCGCCGTACCGCACCGCGCACCATCCTCTCCGCTCTGGGCGCGGCCGGTCTGCTGGGCGGGCTGCTGGTGCTCGGTGGGCTGCTGGCGGCGCCCAGCCTGACCGACGGTCATCTCGCGGTCGACGGGATGAGCTACGTGCTGACGAGCAGTCTCGGCGACGGAGTCGGCCGGGTGCTGCTGGTGGACGTGGTGATCGCCATCGCCGTGGCGACCCTCGCCGTGCAGACGGCGGCGTGCCGCATGCTGTTCTCGATGGCCCGGGACGGCCAACTGCCGTGCTCCGGCCTGCTGTCGAGGGTCAACGCGCGCACCGGGATGCCGACCGCCCCGGCCGTGGTCGTGGGCGTGCTCTCGGCGGTCCTGCTGCTGCTCAACTTCGCGTCGCCCGATGCGTTCCTGGCCATCGGCACCACCTGCATCGTGATGTTGTACCTGGCGTACTCGATGGTGACGGGTCCGCTGCTGGTCCGCCGGCTGCGCGGTACGTTCGCCGCGCGGACGGACGCCGTGGACGAGACGGGCCGGCCGCTGTTCTCCCTGGGCCGCTGGGGCATTGCCGTCAACGCGCTCGCGCTGCTGTACGGGCTGGTGATGACCGTCAATCTGGCCTGGCCGCGGGCCGCGGTGTACGACCCTGCGGGCGGGCACTGGTACTTCCAGTGGTTCACGGTCCTGTTCCTGACCGCGACGGTCCTGGTCGGCGCGGCATATCGGGCGTACCGGAGCAGGCGGGTCTCCCTAACGGGCGTGCGGCGGGCAACGGTTCGCTGATGCGGGCGGCGACCTCTGCCGTGTACTTCGCGAGAGCCGGCGGCCCGGAGCCGGCGGCGCGGGCAGCAATGATGGACCCCGCCCGCCGGATCGCGGCGCTGACGCACGGCGACCGAGCCGCCTGGGAAGGCACCGCCGTCCTCCATGACCTGATCCGGGTGGCACTGAACGGCGACGACCCGCTCACCGCTGTCCCTGGCGCCCTGGCCGCCGTACACGACGCCCAGCGCGAACGCTGGGCGACCGTCCTGGCGCCCGGCTGGCACCCCGGCCTGGCGACGGAGTTCAACGGGGCGGTGTGGCCGTGCCTGGGCACCGCTGTCTGGGCGCTGCGTACGACACGTACCTTCGAGGCCGCTCTGGCGGTCGCCATCGACGTGGGCGGGGACACCGACACGGTCGCGGCCGTCACCGGCGGCCTGGCCGGGGCGGTGTACGGGAGGAGGGCGATCCCTTCGCGCTGGACGGAGCCGCTGCATGTCCCGCTGCCGGGGGCCGGGGGCCGGGTCCTGCGAACGGCCCAGCTGACGGCCCTCGCCCGCCGCCTGGATTCGCAGAGCTCATAGGGTGCGAAACATGCACATAAGGCCCAGATAAGCGCAGAATGGTGTGAGGAGGCGCCTACCGCACTTCACCCTCCGCGGTCGGGCCTGCAGGATCGAAGGAGACGACTCTCATGTCCAACGTCTCACACACCCGCGCTGACATAACCAGTCACCCGGATGTTTCCGAAATGCGGGAACGCTATGCCCGCATGCTCGGCGGTCGCGATGTGGCACTCGTGGACGGACCGGTGTTCCTCGTCGGCCTCTACTGCGCCGTCTCGCCCTGGGTACTCCACTTCACCGCAAGTCAGCCCACACTCGTGCAGCACAACCTGATCATGGGGATCGCGATCGCGGTTCTGGGACTCGGGTTCACCGTGATGCCGGCCCGGATGTACGGCCTCAGCTGGGCCATCTGCGCCATAGGCATCTGGATGATCGTGTCGCCGTGGATCGTCGGCAGCAGCCCCGACATGGGCGTCATTCTCAACAACGTCATCATCGGCGGTCTGGCCCTGCTGCTCGGCCTGGTCTGCGTCGGCGCCTCGATGAAGAGCGATCGGACCTAGCACATGCCCGGCGGATGACCGCCGGGACGAACGGAGGACGGAAGGCCGTCGGCCGGTCCGCACCGAGCGGGCCGGCCGAGGCATGCCCCCGCCCGCGCCGCGCGTGCCGATCGGCTCAGGCATGGTCCGGCCCCGAACACGCATGGCCCCCGGCCGATCAGCCGGGCTCCGCCCCCACAATTCTCAACGCCGCATCCGCCGTCGCCGCCGCGAACGCGGCCACCGGCCGTTCCGGCCCCGAGCGGCGGACCAGGATCACGCCCTCGATCAGCCCGAAGACCAGATCGGTCCGGAGCGCCAGCTCCCCCTCGTCCAGCGCCGCCCCTGCCCGGGTCGCCGCCAGCAGCGCCCCGTACGCCTCCTTCAGCTCGGCCCGCACCCGGTGGAAGCCGGCGAACCGCTCGGCCCGCACCTCGGGCAGTACATACAGGGCGCCCAGGTTGTACGGCCCGCCGCACAGCAGTGCCACGTCGGAGCGGCAGAGCTCCCACAGCCGGTCCTCGGCGGACGTCGCCTCGTCGGCGAGCAGCTTCCCGGCCAGCGCCAGCGACGGAGTGACCGTGGATTCCAGGAGCTCCGCGAGAAGGTCCTCCTTGCCCGCGACGTAGTGGTACATCGTCGCCTGCCGCATGCCGGCCCGTTCCGCGACGGCTCGGGTGGTGGTCGCGGCGTATCCGTGGGTGGTGAACAGTTCGGCGGCGGCCGTCAGCAGTTCTTCGCGCGCGGACAGCCCGCTGTCCGCGCGCTGCTGGGCGCGCGGCCGGCCGACCCGTCTCCCGGTGGTGGACACGGGCCGATCGTCGCACATCCGCGCCTGCCCCGATCTTGGTGAGCCCTCGGTAACTCCCGCGCAACGGACGGGCAATGGCCCCGACTTGCCCGCGCCCTAATTTCTGTCGCACGACAGAAATGCGTGACGGACATGCACCGCAGAGGTGCGCGACAGCAGTGCGCGATCGACACAGGCACGTCGAGCCGGAGGGTCCAGACATGGCGACAGCGACGACACACGGAGCCCGGGACCACGCCCGCGCCCAGCACGGCACCCGTACCGAAACCATGCCGGTGGTGCCCGCGAGCGACTGGCCCGCGGCCGTCCCCGGCACGGCCGTCTGGGCGGAAACCGTGGCAGGGGGCAACTACACCCACCGGGTGCTCGCCCGCGGCACCGAGCTCCGGCTCACCGATCTCGCGGGCGACGCCTGCGCCCATCTGCTGCTGCACGTGGACGGGCGGCCCTGGGAGCGGCTCAACACCGCGGACACGGTCAAGGTCCAGTGGAACGCCTACCTCGGCGCGGACCGGCTGCTCCTCTCCGACCAGGGGCGGGTTCTCGCCTCGGTGGTCGCCGACAGCTCGGGCCGGCACGACGCCCTGTGCGGCACGTCGACCCTCGTGCGCAACACCGAGCGGTACGGGGACGGCACCCCGCAGTCGCCGACCCCGGCCGGCCGGGAGCTGCTGAAGCTGGCCGCAGCGAAGAACGGTCTCGGGCCGCGCGACCTGCCGCCGTCGCTCTCCTTCTTCCAGGGCGTCGAGGTACGTGAGGACGGCGCCCTGGACTTCACCGGCTCCGCCGGACCCGGCGCGTCGGTCACGCTCCGCGCCGAGCAGGACCTGACCGTGCTCATCGCCAACGTCCCGCATCCGCTCGACCCGCGCCCCGACTACGTCTGCACCCCGCTCGAGGTGCTGGCCCGGCGCGCCCGCCCGACTGCGCCCGGGGACCCGCTCTGGGGCGCCACGCCGGAGGGCCGTCGGGCCTTCCTCAACACGCTCGACTTCCTCACTGCCAGGGGGCTCGCATGACCGTCGCCACCGCTGTCACCAGCACCGTCCGCAGCTCGGACGTGATCCCCGCGCGGGCCGCCTGGTCCGCCGTCGTCCGCGCCGGCGAACAGCTCACGCTGACCGATCTGCACGGCAACCAGGCCGTCGACTTCCTCGTGTACGACGCCCAGGACACCGCCGTCCGCTACAGCGCCCCGGACACCGTCCACGCGCAGGGCAGCATCTTCCTCACCACCGGCAGCGTGCTGCTGTCCAACGAGCACACCCCGCTGATGACGGTCACCGAGGACACCTGCGGCCGCCACGACACGGTCGGCGGCGCATGCTCCAAGGAGTCCAACACCCTGCGCTACGGGCACCACACCTGGTCGCAGCACGCCTGCGTGGACAACTTCCTCGCGGAAGGCGCCCGGCACGGGCTCGGCAAGCGCGATCTGGTCTCCAACATCAACTGGTACATGAACGTCCCCGTGGAGAAGGACGGCACGCTCGGCATCGTCGACGGCATCTCCGCCCCCGGTCTGCGGGTCACCCTGCGCGCCGAACGGGACGTCCTGGTCCTGGTCTCCAACTGTCCCCAGATCAACAACCCCTGCAACGGCTTCGACCCGACGGCCGTCGAAGCCGGCATCAGCGAGGCCACCGCATGACGCATTTCGACACACTGCTGGTGGCCAACCGGGGCGAGATCGCGGTACGGATCATCCGCACCGCCCGCCGCCTCGGTCTCCGTACGGTCGCGGTCTTCTCCGACCCCGACCGCTCAGCGCCCCATGTCCGGCTCGCCGACACGGCGGTACGGCTGGGGCCTGCGCCCGCCAAGGAGTCGTACCTCGACGCCGACCTGGTCCTGAAGGCTGCCAAGGACACCGGGGCCGGGGCCATCCACCCCGGATACGGCTTCCTCTCCGAGGACGCCGGATTCGCCCGGCGCTGCGAGGACGCGGGGATCGTCTTCGTCGGCCCGACCGCCGAGCAGCTGGAGCTGTTCGGCGCGAAGCACACCGCTCGCGCCGCCGCCGAGGCCGCGGGCGTGCCGCTCGCCCCGGGCGCCGGGCTGCTCCCCGATCTGCCGTCGGCGCTGGCGGCGGCGGACCGCATCGGCTATCCGGTGATGCTCAAGGCGACCGGCGGTGGCGGCGGTATCGGCATGTCGGCCTGTCGATCCGTCGACGAACTCGCCGATGCCTGGGAGCGGGTGCAGCGGGTAGCCGCCGCGTCCTTCTCCTCCGCCGGTGTCTTCCTCGAACGTCTCGTCGAGGACGCGCGCCATGTCGAGGTGCAGGTCTTCGGCGACGGCCGGGGCCGGGTGGTGACCTTCGGCGACCGCGACTGCTCGCTCCAGCGCCGCAACCAGAAGGTCCTGGAGGAGGCCCCGGCACCTGGGCTCCCGCCGCACATCCGTAAACAACTGACCGCGTCCGCCCAGGATCTGTGCGGGTCGGTCCGGTACCGCTCGGCGGGCACGGTGGAGTTCGTGTACGACGCGGCGCGCGCGGAGGCGTACTTCCTGGAGGTCAACACCCGCCTCCAGGTGGAACACCCGGTCACCGAGGAGATCTACGGCGTCGACCTCGTCGAGTGGATGCTGCGCCTCGCCCAGGGCGACACGGATGTCGTACGCGAACCGGATGCGCCGCGCGGCCATGCCGTCGAGGCCCGGGTCTACGCCGAGGACCCGACCCGCGACCACCGCCCCGGGGCCGGCCTGCTGACCCGGGTGGCGTTCCCCGAGGGAGTCCGTGTCGACACCTGGGTCGAGACGGGGACGGAGGTGACGACGTCGTACGACCCGATGCTGGCGAAGGTCGTCGCGTACGGAACCGACCGCGCCGAGGCCCTCGCGCGGCTGGACACGGCACTCGCCGCCACCCGGATCGACGGCATCGAGACCAACCTCGGCCTGGTACGGGCCGCTCTGGCCGACGACCGGGTCCGTACCGCCGCGCACTCCACGGCCACGCTCGCCACCGTCGCCGACCCGACCCCGCGCATCGAGGTGGTCTCCGGCGGCACCCTCACCACGGTGCAGGACTGGCCGGGCCGCACGGGCTACTGGCAGGTCGGCGTCCCGCCGTCGGGCCCGATGGACGACCTCTCGTTCCGGCTCGGCAACACCGCACTCGGCAATGACGCGGGCGCGCCCGGCCTCGAATGCACGCTCCAGGGGCCGACCCTGCGGTTCACCCACCGGACCACGGTCTGTGTCACGGGCGCACCCGCCCCCGTCACGGTCGACGGCGAACCGGTCGCCCTGTGGGAACCCTTCACCGTCCCGGCAGGCTCCACACTCTCGGTCGGCGCACCGGACGGCCACGGTCTGCGTACGTACGTCCTCTTCGCCGGCGGCGGCCTGGACGTGCCCGCCTTCCTGGGCAGCGCGGCGACCTTCACCCTCGGCGGCTTCGGCGGACACGGCGGCCGGTCCCTGCGCACGGGCGATGTCCTGCACGGCGGCGCGGTACGTGCCCCGAGCACCCCCGTACCGGGCGCCGACCGTCCGCACATCGGTGGCATCTGGCACATCGGCGCGGCCGAAGGCCCGCACGCCGCACCGGAGTTCTTCACCGAGGAGGACATCCACGACTTCTACGCCGCCGACTGGAAGGTCCACTTCAACTCGGCCCGCACCGGTGTCCGGCTGGTCGGCCCCAAACCGCGCTGGGCCCGCACCGACGGCGGCGAGGCCGGACTCCACCCCTCGAACATCCATGACACGCCGTACTCCGTGGGCGCCGTCGACTACACGGGCGACATGCCGGTGCTGCTCGGCCCCGACGGGCCGTCGCTGGGCGGCTTCGTCTGCCCGGCGACCGTGGTGACGGGCGAGCGCTGGAAGCTGGGCCAGCTGCGGCCCGGCGACACGGTCCGCTTCACACCGGTCACCATCACCGGCGAGCGACGCCCGGACATCGTCGACGGCGGCATCCTGTACCGGAGCGACGACGTCACGTACCGCCGCAGCGGCGACGACAATGTGCTGGTCGAGTACGGCCCGATGCAGCTGGATCTGGCCCTGCGGATGCGGGTGCACGCGCTGATGGAAGCGCTGACCGAGGCGGCCGTTCCGGGCATCACCGGCCTCACACCCGGTATCCGCTCACTCCAGATCCAGACGGATCCGGAACTCCTCCCCCAGCACCGGCTCCTGGACCTCCTCCACGCCACCGAGGCGGCGCTCCCGCCGGCGGACGCCCTGACCGTGCCGTCGCGGACCGTGCATCTGCCGCTGTCCTGGGACGATCCGGCGACCCGCGAGGCCATCGCCCGCTATATGACGGGGGTACGCGACGACGCCCCCTGGTGCCCGTGGAACATCGAGTTCATCCGCCGGGTCAACGGCCTGGACTCGGTCGACGACGTCTACCGCACGGTCTACGACGCCGAGTATCTGGTGCTGGGCCTCGGCGACGTCTATCTGGGCGCACCGGTCGCCACCCCGCTCGACCCCCGGCACCGTCTGGTCACCACCAAGTACAACCCGGCCCGCACCTGGACAGCGGAGAACTCGGTCGGTATCGGAGGCGCCTATCTCTGCATCTACGGGATGGAGGGGCCGGGCGGCTACCAGTTCGTCGGGCGCACCACCCAGGTGTGGTCGGGGTGGCAGCAGCGCGGCGCGTTCGAGCCCGGCTCACCGTGGCTGCTGAGGTTCTTCGACCGGATCAAGTGGTACCCGGTGGAGGCGGACGAACTCCTGGAGCTCCGCGCGGACATTGCGTCCGGCCGGTTCGTACCGCTGATCGAGGAGGGCGAGTTCTCCCTGGCGCGGTACGAGAAGTTCCTGGCCGAAAACGCCGGCTCGATCGCCGGGTTCCGCACCCGTCAGGGCGCCGCCTTCTCGGCGGAACGGGACGCCTGGGAGGCGGCCGGCGAGTTCGCGCGGGCGGAGGCCGCCACGGAACCGGCTCCACCGGCCGCCGAAGTGACGGTGCCGTCGGGCGGCCGGCTGGTGGAGGCCGAGTTCGCGGCGTCGGTCTGGCAGCTGAACGTCGCCGCGGGCGACACGGTGACGGCGGGTCAGCCTCTTCTCGCACTGGAGGCGATGAAGATGGAGTCCCGGGTCCACGCCCCGGCGGACGGCATCGTCGTGGAGATCCTCACCCGGCCGGGTGCCCAGGTGGAACCGGGCACGGCACTGCTGGTCCTGGCCCCGCCCCCCACGAACTGAGGAGCACACATGACCACGCCCACATCCGTCCTGGCCCGCGTCCGCGCCGCCCACGCCCGGATCGAGGCCGTCGACCGCCCGGAGATCTGGATCGACCTGCGCCCGCTCCCCGAGGTGGAGGCCGAGGCCAGAACCCTCGACGCCCGTGTGTCCGCGGGGGAACATCTCCCCCTCGCCGGCCGCTTGCTGGCCGTCAAGGGCAACATCGATGTCGCCGGCCTCCCCACCACCGCGGGCTGCCCGTCGTACGCGTACAAACCGACGGCCGACGCCCCGGCCGTGGCCCGCCTCCGCGCGGCCGGAGCCCTGGTGATCGGCACGACCAACCTCGACCAGTTCGCCACGGGGCTGGTCGGCACCCGCTCCCCGTACGGAGCGGTCCGCCACGCCCATGACCCGTCCCGCATCAGCGGAGGCTCCAGCTCCGGTTCCGCGGTCGCCGTCGCCCTCGGCATCGCCGACCTGTCGCTCGGCACGGACACCGCGGGGTCCGGCCGGATCCCGGCCGCGTTCAACGGGATCGTGGGCCTGAAGCCGACGCGCGGCCTGGTCCCGACCGATGGCGTGGTCCCGGCCTGCGCAAGCCTGGACTGCGTCACGCTCTTCGCCCGTACGCTCCCCGAGGCCGAACAGGCACTCGCCCTGATGACCACGACCGCGCCGCAGTCCGTTCCGGCCCGGGCACCGGGCCCCTGGCGGATCGCGGTCCCGTCCACCGGACAGCTGGGTGAGCTGGACCTGGGCTGGGCAGCGGCGTACGAGGCGGCGGCCGACCGCCTCCGTGCGGCGGGCGCGCACCTGCAACCGGTGGACCTGGCCCCCTTCCTCGAAGCCGCCGCCATGCTGTACGAGGGAGCATTCGTGGCCGAGCGCTACACGGCGGTCGGCGCATTCATCGACACCGCCCCCGCTGCCGACGATCTCGACCCCATCGTCGCCCGGATCATCACGGCGGCCCGGGACATCCCGGCACACCGTCTGTTCGCCGACCGGGACCGGCTGGCGGTCCTGCGCGAAGCCGCCATGACGGCACTCTCCGACGCCGACGCCCTCCTCCTGCCCACCGCACCGGGTCACCCCACGCTCGCTGAGGTGGCCGCGGACCCGCTGGGTGCCAACGCGCGGCTGGGCCGGTTCACCAACTCCACCAACCTGTTCGACCTGTGCGCGGTGGCCGCCCCCGCCGGCGACGTGAACGGACGGCCCTTCGGCGTCATGCTGATCGGCCCGGCCCACACGGACGAACGCCTGGCCCGCATCACCGCACTGCTGACCCCGCCCACCAGGATCGTCGTCGCGGGCGCCCATCTGACGGGCCAGCCCCTGAACCCCCAACTCCTGTCCCTGGGCGCCCGCTTGCTCCATACGACGAGCACGGCCCCCGTCTACCGCCTGCACGCCCTGCGCACCGACCCGCCCAAGCCCGGCCTGGAGCGGGTGGGCGAAGGCGGCGCCGCGATCGAGGTGGAGGTATGGCAACTGCCCCCCGAGGGCCTGGGCCGCCTCACGGCGAAGCTCCCGTCCCCCATGACCCTGGGCCGAGTGGAACTCTCGGACGGCACCACCGCTCCCGGCTTCCTGTGCGAGCCCCATGCCCTCCGCGACGCAACGGACATCACGGTGCACGGTGGCTGGCGCGCCTACCTCGACCGCTGACCGGAAGCATGGTTGACGCAGTACCGAACCGCCTGTTCCACTGAGCAGATGCGTCCTCAGCTGCGGCTGGTCACCCGCGACCACATCGACTTCGGTCGAGTGTGGTCGGCCTCGTGTCGTCCCTGACTGCTCATACGTCAGCGCGTCAGCACTGTGCGCCACCCGACCGGTTCACCGCAGCACGAGATGAGACTTTGCCATGCCCGTCGAGTTTCTCGGCATCGCAGCAACCCATGACGGATCCGAAGTGACGCCCCGCTCCGGGGCGTCCTTCGACAAGGAATACACACTCAAGCTGGCACGCGCGCACGAGGACTACGGCTGGGACCGGGTGCTCTTCGCCTACGGCTCGGGTTCCCCCGACCCGTCCCCCGCGGCCGCCTATGTCGCAGCGCGCACGGACACGCTGCAGATCCTGGTCGCGCACCGGCCCAACGTCTCGTATCCGACGTTCGCCGCGAAGACCTTCGCCACCCTGGACCGGATCAGTGACGGCCGCCTCGCCGTGCACTTCATCACCGGCGGCAACGATCACGAACAGCAGCGCGAGGGCGACTTCCTCACCAAGGACGAGCGGTACGCGCGCACCCACGAGGCCATCCAGATCATCAAGAAGGCCTGGACCTCGCACGAGCCGTTCGATCACGAGGGCACGCACTACCGCTTCAACGACTTCGTCAGCGATACCTTCCCCGTCCAACAGCCCCACCCGCGGATCTCGTTCGGCGGTTCCTCACCGGCGGCCTACGCAGCCGGCGGTGCCGAGGCCGACATCTACTGCCTGTGGGGCGAGCCTCTCGCCGAGACCGCCCAGCAGATCGCCACGGTCGAAGCGGCGGCGAAGGCAGCCGGACGCGTCGACGTCCCGAAGATCCAGGTCGCCTTCCGCCCGATCATCGCACCGACCGAAGAACTCGCCTGGGAGAAGGCCCACCGAACGCTCGACCGGATCAAGGCCCGCAAGGCGGGTGCTCCACTCAGCCGCCGCCACCCGCTCCAGAACCCGGAGAACGCGGGCTCCCGACGGCTGCTGGCCGTCGCCGACCGGGGTGAGCGTCACGACCGCGCACTGTGGACACCGACCGCGGCCGAAACCGGTGGCGCCGGCAACTCGACGGCTCTGGTGGGCACACCGGAGACGGTCGCGCAGGCGTTGCTGGACTACTACGACCTGGGTGTCGAAGTGCTGTCCGCCCGGGGCTACGACCTGCTCGACGATGCGATCGACTTCGGGCGTCAGGTGATCCCGATCGTCCGGGAGGAAGTCGCCAAGCGGGACGCCGCGCGCACGGACGCTCCGTAACCGGGGGCTCTGCTCCCGGACTCCGTCCTCGATCCCGGACGGGCTCGATCCACCCGGCACATCCCCACCCGTCCGGGCCAGGGTCCAGCCCGTCCGGCGCCCCGGACCGGGGTCCGGGGCAGAGGCCCCGTCACCCCACCGAGCTGTAGGCCACCACACCCCGGAGCACCGCATCCATCGCCTTGCGCGCATTGCGGGCCACAGAGCTCCCCCCGCCCCCCGGCGCCGCGGCCGCGATCTGCCCCAGCACATCGATCACCTGCTTGCACCACCGCACGAAGTCCCCTGCCGGCATCTCCGCTTCGCGCAGCACCTCGTCCAGCGTCCGCCCCGACGCCCACGTGTAGACCGCCCAGGCAAACCCGAGATCGGGCTCCCGCTGCCCGACCCCCTCCGCCTGGTTGATCTTGAAATCCTCCTCCAGGGCATCGAGCCGCCCCCAGATATGGACCATCTCGGCCATCGCCGTCTTCGCCGGCCCGGACGGCAGCTTCGGTGCCACCGCGTCGTCCGCCTGCCGCGCCTCGTACACCAGCGCCGACACACACGCGGCAAGCTCCGCCGGGTTCAGCCCTTCCCAGACCTCGGCCCGCAGGCACTCGCTCGCCAGCAGGTCCAGCTCGCCGTACAGCCGGGCCAGCCGCCGGCCGTGCTCGGTGACCTCATTGCCCCGCAGATAGTCCAGCTCGGTGAGGAGCGCGACGATCCGGTCGAAGGTGCGGGCAATCGTGTTCGTCCGCCCCTCGATCCGCCGCTCCAGCTGCTTCGTGTCCCGCTGCAGCCGGTGGTACCGCTCCGCCCACCGCGCATGGTCCTCGCGCTCGGCGCACCCATGGCACGGATGGGCCCGCAACTCGGCCCGGTAGCGGGCGATCTGCTGGTCGTCGGCGGCCTCGGCCCGGCCCCTGCGGTGCCGCTCCGGCACGATGTGCCCCGCCTTCGTCCGCAGCGCCGACGCCAGATCGCGTCTCGACTGCGGCGACCGCGGGTTGAACGACTTGGGCACCCGCATCCGCTCCACGGCCTCGACCGGCACGGGGAAGTCGATCGCGGCGAGCCGCTTGACCTGCCGCTCGGAGGTCAGCACCAACGGCCGCGGCCCGTCGTAATATTCGAGCCCCCGGTGCCCGTTGACCCGCCCGGCCGGCAGCCCGGGGTCCAGCACGAGCGCCAGCCCGGCGAACTTTCCGGTCGGCACGTGGATGACATCGCCCGGCTTCAGCTTCTCCAGGGACGCCGCAGCCGCCGCCCGCCGCTGCGACGCGCCGTGCTTGGCGAGCTCCGTCTCCCGCTCCTTGAGGTCGCGGCGCAGCCGCGCGTACTCCTCGAAGTCACCGAGGTGGCAGGTCATGCCCTCGCGGTAACCCTCCAGGCCCTCCTCGTTCTTCTGCACCTGCCGGGAGATCCCGACGACCGAACGGTCGGCCTGGAACTGTGCGAACGAGGTCTCCAGCAGCTCGCGCGACCGGTGCCGGCCGAACTGCTGCACCAGGTTGACGGCCATGTTGTACGAGGGCCGGAAGCTGGACCGCAGCGGATAGGTGCGCGTACCCGCGAGTCCGGCCAGCGCCCCCGGGTCCATGCCGCGCTGCCACAGCACCACCGCGTGGCCCTCGATGTCGATCCCGCGCCGCCCCGCACGACCGGTCAGCTGGGTGTACTCGCCGGGGGTGATGTCGGCGTGCTGCTCGCCGTTCCACTTGACGAGCTTCTCCAGCACCACGGAGCGCGCGGGCATGTTGATGCCGAGGGCGAGGGTCTCCGTCGCGAAGACCGCCTTGACGAGCCCGCGTACGAACAACTCCTCGACGACCTCCTTGAAGGTCGGCAGCATCCCCGCGTGGTGCGCGGCGATGCCCCGCTCCAGCCCTTCGAGCCATTCGTAGTAGCCGAGGACATGGAGGTCCTCGCCGGGGATGGACGCGGTCCGCTCCTCGACGATCTCCCGCACCAGCCGGCGCCTGTCCTCGTCGTTGAGCCTCAGTCCGGCCTGCAGACACTGCTGTACGGCGGCCTCGCAGCCGGCCCGGCTGAAGATGAACGTGATCGCGGGCAGCAGCCCTTCCGCGTCCAGCCGGTCGATGACCTCGGGCCTGGACGGGGTCCAGATCCGGCTGCGCTGGCGCCGCTCGCGCTCGCGGTCCGCCTCGCGCACCATCTTTCCGCGGCGGCGCTCGCGCGGGTTGTACCCGCGCTGGTTCTCCATGCGAGCGAGCCGGACGAGGTCGGGGTTGACCTCGCGGCGGCCGGCGCCACGACCGCCGTGGTCGGTCTCCTCCTCGAAGAGGTCGTACATCCGGCGGCCGGCCAGCACGTGCTGCCAGAGCGGCACGGGCCGGCTCTCGGCGACGATCACTTCGGTGTCGCCGCGGACGGTGTCCAGCCAGTCGCCGAACTCCTCGGCGTTGGACACGGTCGCCGACAGCGACACCAGCGTCACCGAATCCGGCAGATGAATGATCACTTCCTCCCACACCGCGCCGCGGAAGCGGTCGGAGAGGTAGTGCACCTCGTCCATCACGACGTGGCCGAGGCCACGGAGCGCCTGCGAGCCCGCGTACAGCATGTTCCGCAGCACTTCGGTGGTCATGACGACCACCGGTGCATCGGCGTTGACACTGTTGTCGCCGGTCAGCAGACCGACCTTGTCCGCGCCGTAGCGCTTGACCAGATCGGAGTATTTCTGGTTCGACAGGGCCTTGATGGGCGTGGTGTAGAAACACTTGCGGCCCTGACGGAGCGCGAGATGCACAGCGAACTCGCCGACGATCGTCTTGCCCGACCCGGTCGGGGCGGCGACCAGCACCCCCTTACCCGCTTCCAAGGCCTTGCATGCCTCTATCTGGAACGGGTCCAGATCGAACTCGTACATCTCGCGGAAGGGCGCGAGTGCCGTGGCCTGCTCGGCGGCGCGGATCCGGAATGCCTGGTATCGCTCAGCTGGTGAGAGGTCCTCTGTCATCTTGCTTACGAGCCTACCCGTCACCTCTGACAGTCAGCACGATCTTTAATTCACTGTGTAAGAACCCTGACCGCACCCGGCACGCACGTGGCGGTGAGCGGCAGCGCACCGAGCGGTTCGCCGTCGGCGTAGGCGGTGACGGAGGCGGCGGCCAGCTCGATCGACGAGACCCGGTGCACGGTGACCGCGGGGTGGTCGAGGTGCGTTCCCTTGTAGACGCGTGGGAAGACTTTGAGCAGCGTCGTACGGCTGCAGTCGCCGACGACGGTCACGTCGAAGAGCCCGTCGTCCATGACGGCGTCCGCGCAGATCCGCATTCCCCCGCCGTAGGTGGAGCCGTTGCCGACCGCGATGAGCGTCGCCTCGATCTCCTGGACCGGCCCGCCGTCGAGCCTGATGCGGTACGGGATCGTCCGGAACGCGGCGAGTTCGGCGAGGATCGCGAGGTCGTACTTGAACCGCCCGCCGACCCAGCGCATCCGGTTGCCCCGGTCGTTGACCCGGGAGTCGAAGCCGGAGGCGAGCACGGACCCGAACCATCGGTCACCGACGCGGCCGAGGTCGATGTCCCTGATCGCCCCGCCCTTGAGCGCCTCGGCAGCGAGCCGGCCCGCGGCGGCCGGGTTCCGTATCGGCAGGCCGAGGGCGCGGGCGAAGTCGTTGCCGGTGCCGACGGCGATCACGCCGAGCGGCGTCATGGTCCCGGCCACGGCCTGGAGGGCGAGGGACATCATGCCGTCCCCGCCCACGGCTATCAGTGCACCGGTCCCGCCGTCGACGGCCTCGCGGGCCCGCCGCAACCCGTCGTCGGCGTCCTCGCCCAGGACCGTACGTACGGAGAATCCGGCGTCCCGCAATGCGGAAGCGGCCGGCTGCGCGGCGTGCGCGCCCCGGCCGCGTCCTGCGGTGGGATTGACGAAAAGGGTGATCTCGCTGGTCACCCGGGGGACCTTACAAGGTCAGGTGATGTCGTCGTAACCGTTCACCCGGTCACGGTCCGGCCCCGACTGCGCCGGCAGCGACCTGGCGGACGGGACCGGTTCGATCTCACCGATCTCCTCGGGGGTGAGCTCCAGCTCCGACGCCTCGTCATCGGCGGGCCCCTCCGCCGCGCGCTGCGCCCTGCGACGGTCGTTGAGGAGCGAGAGCCCCGTCGCGCAGAAGTACAGGACCCAGATCGGCCCGGCGAGCGCCAGCATGGTCAGCGGGTCCGTGCTGGGCGTGGCCAGTGCGGCAAAGAGTGTGATGCCCATGATCATGCCGCGCCACCAGCCGAGCATCCGCTTGCCCGTGATGACGCCGCCGAGGTTCAGCATGACGAGCAGCAGGGGCAGCTCGAAGGAGAGCCCGAAGACCACCACCATGCGCGTGATCAGGTCCAGCAGGTCATCGAGCGGCAGCTGGTTGTCCAGGCCGGCCGGCGAGAACTCCAGCAGGACCTTGGCCATCGTGGGCAGCGTCTTGTACGCGAAGAAGCCACCGGCGAGGAAGAGCGGGAAGCCCGCGCCGACGAAGGCCAGCGAGTACTTCTTCTCGTGCCTGTGCAGTCCCGGGGCGATGAACGCCCAGAGCTGGTAGAGCCAGATCGGCGACGAAAGGACGACGCCTGCCATCAGGGAGACCTTGAGCGCAAGGGTGAACGGGGTCAGCAGACCGTTCAGGACGATGCGCGCACAGGTGCCGTCGTCCTTCTTGGCGAGTTCGGCGAAGCTCGAATCGCAACCGACCGCCTTCAGCACCGGGTCGGTGAAGAACTCGATGATCCCCTTGTAGAAGAACGCGGCGACGATCGTGACGACGACGATCGCCAGCAGAGCCTTCGTCAGCCGGTTGCGCAGCTCACGCAGGTGCTCCACCAAGGGCATGCGGCCCTCGGGGTCCGTCTCCTGTTTGCGGGCAGACTTGAGCAACCCACGTCCTCATCTCGTGCAGCAGGCCGTCACCGATCACGGCGCCTGCGTCGGCCCGGTTGTCAGCGGTTGGTCGAGTCGGTCGGCTCGGCGACCGGCCGCGAACTCGTCACATCGCCGGGCGCGGCCTTGATCGTGCGCGGGGTCGCCTGGTCCTGAGCGGCGTCGTGCGGCGGGTCGGCGGGAGTGGCCGAAGGGTTGCCCTCGGACTTCATGGCCTTGGCCTCGCTCTTGAGGATGCGGGCCGACTTGCCGAGCGAGCGAGCCATGTCAGGAAGCTTCTTCGCGCCGAACAGCAGAACAATGACGACGAGGATCAGGATGATCTCGGGAGCGCCGAGCCTTCCGAACATATGCGTGTACCTTCTCACCGAGGCAGCAGGGGTGGGGCTGATCGAACGTCGGACAGACGTCCGATCTTCGTACTGTCAGCGATCGTATCCCGCAGGAGTAAACGCAGGGCAATACCCATGCATCCTTGCGATTACGGCCCACGCCTCGCTCTCAGGGCCGCCCCAGCAGCGTACCCTCCGAACCTGAGAAACTGGAGGCCGCGCCCTCGCTGATCAACCGGCCCGAGCCGAAAGACCCGGCCTACCGCAGGGATTCGCCGGTGGCCGCGAGATCGGTGGCGGCCCGTTCGAGATCCTCGGCCGCCCGGTTGATGCGCCGCGTGGTGTGGGTCACCTGGCGCCCCAGGCGCTGGGCCTCGACGAAGACCTTGACGGCCAGCACGCCGAGGACGGCGATGCCGAGGAACCCCAGGGCGATGGCGAGCATGGGCCAGAACATGCGCAGTGCCTCGATATGTCTAGATGGACCGGATGTCCGGAGTGCTACAGCCCGGCGTGCAGGCGAAGCGTCCGTACGCCGCCGCCGGTCAGGAGCTCGATGATCCGCTCCCCGGCCGGCTTGCGGACGGCTGTGCCGCACTCGGGGCAGGTGAAGGAGTAGAAGGTCGTACGGCGACTGGCGCCGATGGCGAGGCGCAGGGCGCCCGCCGCGAGCTCGAAGCGCCCGCGACAGTCCGGGCAGGCGGCCTTGAACCGTACGGACTCGGGTACCACTACCGTCGAGATACCTGACATCACAGACATATTGCTCATATCTCCTCAGGTATCCGTTCAGGCCGGGCCGTCATAGGCGGCCAGGGCTGCCCGTGCCGCCTGCCGCGCGCTCTGCGCCAGCTCCTGTGGGGCGACGATGCGCCCTTCCCCGCCGAGCCGCAGCGCAAGCCTGCGCAGCGAGGCCGGTTCGGGGGTGCGCAACGTGATCCGCATGCCGCCGTCGGCCAGTTCCTCCGCGCTGTCGTGCGGGTAGTACTCGGCGACCCAACGGCCACCGGGCCCCACCTCGATCACGACCTCGGGATCCTCGGCCGCCGGCTGCACCAGCCCTTCGGAGAGATCCCGCAGCTCCAGCTCCGGGGGCGCGGACGGCTCGTCCAGCAGCCGGATCTCGGCGACCCGGTCGAGCCGGAACGTACGCCGGTCCTCGGAGAGCCGGCACCAGGCCTCCATGTACGTGTGCCCCACGGCGAACAGCCGGATCGGGTCCACCTCGCGCTCGGTGAGCTCGTCCCGCGCGGGCGAGTAGTACCGCAGCCACAACCTGCGCCGCTCGGAGATCGCCCGGTCGACATCGGCGAAGACGCCGCCCTCCGACTCGAAGGTGACCGAGAGCCGGGAGCTCGCCGCCGCCGTCTCACCGGCCGCCGTCTCCAGCTTCGCGGTGGCCCGCAGCAGTGCCTGCCGGTCGCTCTCCCGCAGCCCCGGCAGCGTGGCCACGGCGCGCGCGGCGACCAGTAGCGCCGTCGCCTCGTCGGCCGCGAGCCGCAGCGGCTCGGCCACATCGTCCGGGTTGTGCCACCAGATCCGCTCGCCGTCGGTGTCGATGTCCAGCAGATCGCCGCCGCGGAAGCTCGTCCCGCACATGGGGAGCACATCGAGGTCCGAGATCAGCTCGTCCTCGGTGATCCCGAACGCACGGGCGACGTCCTGCACATGGGCGCCGGGGCGCTCCCGCAGATACGTCACCAGGGACAGCATCCGGCGCGTCTGGTCGATCGCGTTCGTCGCCATGAATACGGTCCCCCTCAGTCCTTGGCCACGGCGCGCAGCCGGTCCACCACATCGGCCCGCAGATCCGCGGGTTCCTGCACGACGACGTCGGGGCCGAACTCGACGAGCCAGGCGTCCAGACCGTGTCCGTACGGAATCTCCAACTCGTCCCAGCCGTCTCCGAGTTCCTGCACGGATATCGCGCGCGACCGCAGCGGGTAGCCGGAACCCGACCGCAGTCTGATCAGCGCGGTCCGGGTCGCCGTCTCCCCCGCCCAGCTCTCCACGGTCTCCCGCACGGTCACCACATCGGGCACCTCGGCGGTGAAGGCCCCGGCCCGCGAGCGGACCCGGCCACTGATGCGGGACAGCCGGAACACCCGCTCGGCGCCACGGTCCCGGTCCCAGCCCGCCAGATACCAGTGCCCGCGCCAGCACTCCAGCGTCCAGGGCTCGACCTGGCGCTGCTCGGACCGGGCGGCGTTGGCCTTGCGGTAGTCGAAAGTGACCGGACGGCGGTCGCGGCACGCCAGCATCAACGGCTCGAACGCGGTCTCATGCACCGGAATGCGCGGTTCGAGCGCGCTGTGCACCTCGTAGGCGTCCTCCGCCTCCGGCATCCCCGCGGCCCGCAGCTTCTGCAGCGCACCACTGGCCGCACCGGCGAGCCGGGCCTGCTGCCACACCTTCGCGGCCAGACCGAGCGCCGCGGCCTCCTCGGCGTCCAGCGTGATCGGCGGCAGCCGGTTGCTGTCCCGGCGGGCCAGATAGCCCGTGTCGCCGTCCAGGTTCTCCACGGTCTCGATGACCAGACCGAGCTCGCGCAGGTCGTCCTTGTCGCGCTCGAACATCCGGTTGAAGGCGTCGTCGGAGCCCGCTTCCAGATATGCCTCGATGGACCCGCGCAGCTCGCGCTTACTGAGCGGGCGCCGGGTCCCCAGCAGGCACAGCGCCAGGTTCATCAGCCGCTCGGCCTTGGCAATGGCCATCGACGCCCCTTTTCTCCTTGCTCTACGACGATCGACCGTACCGCTCCCAGGTGTCCGGACAAAAGCGAGGGCCCACGCCGTACGGAACGAGGGCCCGTGCAGTCCGGCACGGGCCCTCGTGATGCGTTCGGGGACGGATCAGACGGCGACCAGGTCGCAGACGAAGATCAGCGTCTCGCCCGGGGCGATCCGGCCGCCGGCGCCGCGGTCACCGTAGGCGAGGTGCGCGGGGATGGTCAGCTGGCGACGGCCGCCGACCTTCATGCCCTGCACGCCCTGGTCCCAGCCGGAGATGACCTGACCGACACCGAGCTGGAACTGCAGCGGGGTGCCACGGTTCCAGGAAGCGTCGAACTCCTCGCCGGTGGAGAAGGCCACGCCCACGTAGTGGACCTTGACCATGTCGCCGGCCTTGGCGACCGCACCGTCGCCCTCCCAGATGTCCTTGATCTCCAGGTCGGCCGGCGGCTCGCCACCCGGGAAGTCGATCTCGGGCTTCTCGATGCTCACTGAACTGCTCCTCTAAATGATGAACTGGACAACCGGGACAGTCTTACATCTTTGCCAGCAGGTCCACGGCGAACACCAGGGTGGACTTGGCGGGGATGGACTGCTGCGCCTTGTCGCCGAACGCCTGGTCCGGCGGGACGACCAGCAGGACACGGCTGCCGATCTTCTTGCCGATCAGGCCGTTCTTCAGACCCTTGAGGGTGACCTGGGCCAGCGGGAAGGTCTGGGTCTTGCCCTGGGCGTAGGTGCTGTCGAACGTCTTTCCGTCCTTCCACAGCAGGCCCACGTAGTTCACGACGACGCTGTCGGTCTCCTTGATGACGTCGCCCTTGGACTCCAGGATGTAGTTGGAGACCAGCTTCGTCGGCGGGTCGGTCTTCTCCGGGATCTTGACGGACGGTGCCTTGCCGTCGGTGTTGGTGCCCACCTTCGGAAGGTCGACATTGTCCTGGGCGACCTCGGTGCCCTTGGCGGACACAGGAATCTGCGTCGCCTTCAGAATGTCCACGACGAAGACGAGGGTGGCGTTCGGCTTGATGTCACCCTGGCCCTGCGCGCCGTAACCGAGGTCCGGCGGAATGACCAGCTCGACACGGCTGCCGACCTTCTGGCCGACGAGGCCCTGGTCCCAGCCCTTGATGACCATGCCCGCACCGAGCGTCAGATCGAACGGCTGCTTACGGTCGAAACTGTTGTCGAACGGCTTGTCGGAGTCCCACGCCTGTCCGAGGTAGTTGACCTGGATCGCGTCGCCGTTCTTCAGCTTCGCGCCATCACCCTCACTGATGACCTGCGTCTTCAGCTCCTTGGGCGGATCGCCCTGTCCCTTGGACAAGGTGGGCTTCTCGCCGAACTTCTCACCCGCGGTGATCGCGGGGAATCCGTTCTTCGAGGCGGAGTCGGAGCCCTTGTCGTCGCCACCGCACGCCGCCGTCAACAGCAGCAGGGGGACAACGAGAAGGCCGGCAAGTCGGCGCACTGGTTCCTCAGATCTCAGACGACACAGTTGGTTGAGTCCCCGACACTCTAGGGCGTGCACAGGGCCCCGTACGAGAACGTACGGGGCCCGAGTCGCACAAGTGGCGAGGCGCATTCCTGCGCCGGCTCACATACCCGCGATCAGCTTCTCCACTCGATCGTCCACGGAACGGAACGGGTCCTTGCACAACACCGTGCGCTGCGCCTGGTCGTTGAGCTTGAGATGGACCCAGTCGACGGTGAAGTCCCGCCGCTGCTCCTGCGCCCTTCGGATGAAGTCGCCGCGCAGCCGCGCCCGGGTGGTCTGCGGGGGCACCGACTTGCCCTCGAAGATCTTCAGGTCGTTGCAGATGCGGGTGGCCTGCCCCTTCCGCTCCAGCAGGTAGTACAGTCCGCGCCGACGGTGGATGTCGTGGTACGCGAGGTCTATCTGGGCGACCCGCGGATGCGACATGGTCATGTTGTGCTTGGCCCGGTACCGCTCGATGAGCCTGTACTTCATCACCCAGTCGATCTCGGTGTCGATCCGGTCGAGGTCCTCGGCCTCGATCGCGTCGAGCGTGCGGCCCCACAGCTCCAGGACCTGGGCGACGGTACCGGTGCGGATGCCGCGGCGATCGACGAAGTCCACAGCCTTCTCGTAGTACTCGCGCTGCACCTCGATGGCCGACGCCTCACGGCCGCTGGCGAGGCGGACCTTGCGCTGTCCCGTGATGTCGTGGCTGACCTCGCGGATCGCCCGGATCGGGTTCTCCAGTGTCAGATCGCGCATCACCGTGCCCGCTTCGATCATCCGGAGCACCAGGTCCGTCGCGCCGACCTTGAGCAGCATCGTCGTCTCGGACATGTTCGAGTCGCCGACGATGACATGAAGGCGGCGGTACCGCTCGGCATCGGCGTGCGGTTCGTCGCGCGTGTTGATGATCGGACGGGAGCGCGTGGTGGCGGAACTGACGCCCTCCCAGATGTGCTCGGCACGCTGGCTGACGCAGTAGACCGCGCCGCGCGGGGTCTGCAGCACCTTGCCCGCTCCGCAGAGCAGCTGCCTCGTGACGAGGAAGGGAATGAGGATGTCCGCGAGCCGGGAGAATTCTCCGTGCCGCGCCACGAGGTAGTTCTCGTGACACCCGTAGGAGTTTCCCGCCGAATCGGTGTTGTTCTTGAAGAGATAGACGTCGCCCGCGATTCCCTCCTCGTGCAGGCGGCGTTCGGCGTCGACGAGCAGGCCTTCGAGAATGCGCTCGCCTGCCTTGTCGTGGGTGACCAGCTCGGTCAGATTGTCGCATTCGGGGGTTGCATATTCCGGATGCGATCCCACGTCGAGGTAGAGGCGGGCGCCGTTCCGCAGAAAGACATTGCTGCTGCGGCCCCATGACACAACACGGCGGAAGAGGTAGCGCGCCACTTCGTCAGGAGACAGTCGGCGCTGTCCCCTGAACGTGCACGTGACGCCGTACTCGTTCTCCAGCCCGAAAATGCGGCGGTCCATGACTGAACATTACGCCTGATGGCCCGAGCTGAAACCGGGTTCGACAGCACCGTTTCGATCATTTTCCGATACCCGCACAGCAACCGGCGTACGCCCGGGAACTGCGAGGACCCTTCCCGTGGCCAGCAGCACCAGCAGCGCAACCACCCCACCGGCCCCCGCGACGGCGAAGCCCTGCGCCGTCCCGCCCAGTTCTACTGCCGGGCCCGCCACAGCTGTTCCCGCCGCCGCACCGACCCCGAACGTCGTCACGAGCCAGGAGAACGCCTCCGTCACCGTGCCCCGCGGAGCATGCCGGTCCACCACGATGAACGAGCACGCGATCGCGGGCGCCAGGAACACCCCGGCGAGCGCGGCCAGAACGGTCATCGCCACCACTCCGGGCGTCAGCATCAGCGGCAGATAGCCGAGTGCCAGCAGCGCGACGATGCCCCGCAACCGACGCTCCGGCGCCCCCGACCATCGCCACGCCCCGTACACCACGCCGCCGATCAGCGCGCCCAGTCCGAGCGCGGCCATCAGCCAGCCGTACACCGACTCACGGCCGTGGTCGTCGGCGTACGCGACACCCGCCACCGTGATCGAGCCCAGGGCGAGCCCGACGAAGAAGAAGGAACCGAGCAGTGCCAGCAGGCCCGGCGAGCGCAGAGCGCCCAGCCAGTGCGCCTCGCGGGGCGCCGAACGCCAGGTGCGGGAGGGCTCCGAGACCACCACGGAGAGCGCCCCGAGCACCCCGATCGCGTTGATGACGAGCAGCGCTGCCGCGGGCGACCAGAGCGAGACCAGCACCGTCACCAGCAGCGGCCCCACCGTGAACATCACCTCCTGGGCCACCGCGTCCATGGCGTACGCGCGGTGCACCCGGTCCTGGCACCCCAGGACCGTCGGCCACAGGGCCCGCAGGCCGCCCTCCAGTGGCGGTGTGCAGACACCGGCCACGACCACCGCCGCGTAGGCCAGCGGAAGCGATCCGAGGCCCGCCAGGGCCAGCAGGGCCATGCCCAGCGCGGACAGCACGGACGCGGGGAGCTGGACGCGCGGCTGACCGTGCAGGTCCACGGCCCGGCCCAGCAGTGGCTGCCCGACCGCCGTGGAGAGGCCGTACACCGCCGCGAGCGCCCCCGCGAGGGTGTAGCTGCCGCCCTCGGCGCGGGTGAACAGGACGATCGCGATGGGCGCAGTACCGCTGGGCAGCCGGCCCACCAGCGTGCCGACCAGCAGCCGGGCGGCATGCCGCTCCCGGAGGATGTCCAGATATCCCGCGGCCATGTCCCGCCCTCATCTCCCTCGGACGTTCTTCCGACGCCCGACGTTTTACGTATAACGTCGAGGTTCATACGTACCATGTCCCCAGTCCACAGGTCCACCTCACCGCACGCACCAGCACCGCACCCGTTCAGCCCGGAGGTCCCAGTGACCAGCGCATCACAGCCCGCCCCGGCCCGGCCCACCAGCCGCGACGTCGCGCGGGCCGCAGGCGTCTCGCAGGCGACCGTCTCCCTCGTGCTGGGCGGCAAATGGCGTGGCAGGGTCTCCGAGGCCACCGCCGAGCGGGTCCGCAGTGCCACCCAGGACCTCGGCTACCGGCCGAATCTCGCCGCCCGCAGCCTCCGCCTCGGCCGTACCAGGACGGCGCTGCTGGTCGTCCCCGCCCTCACGAACGAGTTCTTCGCCCGCGTCTACACCGGCGCCGCCGCGGTCGCCGCCGAGCACGGCTTCGGGGTCGTCCTGTACCCCTCCCCCGACGGCACGGGACCGGCCCGGGACCCCTTCGCCTCCGCCCGCGCCGCACTCGACGGAGTCATCGCCTCCTCGATGGCCGCCGACGCACTCGGCGCCCTGCACAGCGCCGACCTGCCCCTGGTCATGCTGGACAGCGACCCCGCGGACACGGGCGTCGCGGCCCGCGTCAACCTCGACATCGCCGACGGCATGCGGCAGGTGACGGACCATCTGCTCACCCTCGGCCACCGCCGCTTCATCCACCTCGCGTCGGCCATCGACTCCTGGACCTTCGCCGTCCGCGCCCGGGCCGTCCGCGAGGCCGTACAGGGGGTGCCCGGCGCCGTCGTACGGACCGTGCCGGCAGCGCTCGACGTGCGGGCCGGCCGGGAGGCCGCGGAGCACGCGCTGGCCGCCCCCGGCCCCCGGCCGACCGCGATCATCTGCGACGACGACATCCTGGCCGCGGGCGCCTGCAAGGCGGCCCGCCGGCTCGGGCTCCGGGTCCCCGACGACCTCTCCGTCACCGGCTTCGACGACCTGGCCCTGGCGACCGCTGTCGAACCCGAACTCACCACCGTGCGGCTCCCCGCGGAACAGGTCGGCGAGCGCGGCATGAACGCCCTGCTGGCCGTCCTGGACGGCCGCCCGGCCGAACCCGGCAGCCTGCCGGTGCACCTGGTCGTACGCGGCTCCTCCGCACCCCCACCGCCCCGGTCATGACTGTGCCCCGGCCAACCGGGATCGGCGGACCGGGGCACAGGGACAGGCAGACGCGCTACTCCTCGGACGAGTCCGGCGACTCGCCGGTCCCGGCGGAATCGGCAGCCCCGGAGGACTTCGTGACGTCGGTGGGAGCGTCGCCCCCGTCGCCGTCCTCGATGTCCGACGGGGCATCCGTCGGCGTGACCCCGCCGTCGGCCTCCAGCAGCCGCGCCAGCTGCCGCCCGACGATCCGCTTGAACTTCCTCTGCTGAGGCCTCGTACGGTCCAGGACCGCCACCTCAAGACGCTCGGCGGGGATCTCCCGCTCACTCCCGTTGGGATCACGGGACAGCGCCTGCACGGCCAGCTTGAGCGCCTCGGCCAGCGTCATGCCGTCACGGTGGCGCTGGTCCAGGAACGTACTGATCTGCTCCGCGTTGCCACCGACCGCGACGGAGCCGTGCTCGTCCACGATCGAGCCGTCATGCGGCAGCCGGTAGATCTGGTCGCCCTCGGGCCTGGCGCCCACTTCGGCGACCACCAGCTCCACCTCGTAGGGCTTCTCGGCCGCACTGGAGAAAATGGTGCCCAGCGTCTGCGCATAGACATTGGCCAGTCCGCGGGCCGTCACATCGTCACGGTCGTATGTGTATCCGCGCAGATCTGCGTACCGGACACCGCCGATGCGCAGATTCTCGTACTCGTTGTACTTACCGGCGGCGGCGAAACCGATCCGGTCATAGATCTCGCTGAACTTGTGCAGCGCACGGGACGGGTTCTCACCGACGAACACAATGCCGTCGGCGTACTGCAGCACAACCAGGCTGCGACCACGGGCAATGCCCTTCCGGGCGTATTCCGCCCGGTCGGCCATGGCCTGCTGAGGTGAGACATAGAACGGCGTCGACACCGGCTATCCGTCCCTTTCTGTCAGTGACGAGTCCATCGAAGAGGTCCTGGAACCGGGATCAGAGCAGCGCGGCACGCGGGCCGTCGGGCTGTTCCATCCGGCGCTCCAGGATCATCCGGGCGATCTCCGAGGATTCCGCCTCGGTGAGCTTCCGGAAACCCTCGTCGGTGATGACGGTGACGATCGGGTAGATCCGCCGGGCCACATCGGGGCCGCCGGTCGCCGAGTCGTCGTCCGCGGCGTCGTACAACGCCTGTACGACCAGGGTGAGCGCCTGCTGCTCCGTCAGGTCCTCGCGGTAGAGCTTCTTCATCGACCCGCGGGCGAAGATCGACCCGGAGCCGGTGGCCGCGTAGCCGAGCTCCTCGGACCGGCCGCCGGTGACGTCGTACGAGAAGATCCGGCCCTTCTCGCGGTCGACGTCGAAGCCGGCGAAGAGCGGGACCACGGCGAGGCCCTGCATGGCCATGGCCAGATTGCTGCGGATCATCGTGGAGAGCCGGTTCGCCTTGCCCTCCAGGGAGAGCTGGGCACCCTCGACCTTCTCGAAGTGCTCCAGCTCCAGTTGGAAGAGCTTGACCATCTCCACCGCGAGACCGGCCGTGCCGGCGATGCCCACCGCCGAGTACTCGTCGGCCGGGAAGACCTTCTCGATGTCGCGCTGAGCGATCATGTTGCCCATGGTCGCCCGCCGGTCACCGGCGAGCACCACGCCACCGGGGAACGTCGCGGCGACGATGGTCGTCCCGTGCGGCGCCTCGATGGCCCCTTGCATGGGCGGCAGGTGCCGGTTGCCCGGCAGCATCTCGGGCGACTGGTCGGACAGGAAATCCATGAACGAAGAGGATCCCGGCGTCAGGAAGGCAGCTGGTAGACGCCCGGTGCTACGAGTGTTGGCTTCCACGCGTTTCCCTCCAGGTAAGCGATGGCCCTGCGCAAGATGTCAGGATCATCTCCCAACGTGCCGATGGCCGAATTGCAGTTGAAGCACAGTACGCCACGGACCCTACCCGTCCCGTAGCGGTGATCCACATGGACTGCGGGGGAAGCTTGCGGAGTCCGAAGTGCCGGTTGTGGCCGCGCGGCACGGGCTCCCTTCGCCCGTACCGCGCGCACCACCCCATTCCCCCATGTTCACATGAGTGAACTACTGTCCACCCTTCTGAACGAACGAGCGGACGAAGTCCTCCGCGTTCTCTTCGAGTACGTCATCGATCTCGTCCAGAACCGAGTCGACATCGTCGCTCAGCTTCTCCTGCCGCTCCTGGAGGTCCTCCGAAGCCTGCGCGTCCTGCGCCTGCTCCTCGACCTCCTCGGTGGAACGTGTCGCCTTCTGCTGTCCGCCGCCGGTGTCCTTGGTCGCCATGTAGCTCACCCCGCTCGGTTCGAAGCACTTGATCAGACCCTACCTACGGGGTCCGACATTGGCCCGGTACTTGTCTCAACGTCCTGGGGCCATCTCGATGATTCCCTGATCGCGGCCATTTCAGCCGCCGGAGAGCACCCGGACCAGCTCTTCCGCCGTACGACAGCGGTCCAGGAGCTCCTTGACGTGGTTACGGGTCCCGCGGAGGGGCTCCAGGGTGGGCACCCGCTGCAGCGAGTCATGGCCCGGCAGATCGAAGATGACCGAGTCCCAGGAGGCCGCGGCGACGTCGTCGGCGTACTGTTCCAGGCAGCGGCCACGGAAGTACGCCCTGGTGTCCTCCGGGGGCTTCGTACGGGCCTGCTCGACCTCGTTCTCGTCCAGCAGGCGCTTCATCTTCCCGCGGGCCACCAGGCGGTTGTAGAGGCCCTTCTCGGCCCTCACGTCGGCGTACTGGAGGTCCACCAGGTGCAGCCGGGCCGCGTCCCAGTCCAGACTGTCGCGCCGGCGGTACCCCTCCATGAGCTCCCGCTTGGCGATCCAGTCGAGCTCCCCGGAGAGGCTCATCGGATCGTTCTCCAGCCGGTTGAGGGTGTCCTCCCAGCGGATCAGGACGTCCTTGGTCTGCTCGTCGGCGTCCACCCCGTACCGCTCCTCGACGTACTTGCGGCCGAGCTCGAAGTACTCCATCTGGAGCTGCACCGCGGTGAGCGTCCGACCGCTACGGAGCGTGATCAGGTGTTGCAGCGAGGGGTCGTGGGAGACGTGGTGCAGGGTGCGCACCGGCTGGTCGACGGCGAGGTCGACGTTGATGAAGCCGTCCTCGATCATGGACAGGATGAGCGCCGTGGTGCCGAGCTTGAGATAGGTGGAGATCTCCGACAGGTTCGCGTCGCCGATGATCACATGGAGGCGGCGGTACTTCTCGGCGTCGGAGTGGGGCTCGTCGCGGGTGTTGATGATGGGGCGCTTGAGCGTGGTCTCCAGGCCGACCTCGACCTCGAAGTAGTCCGCTCGCTGGCTGATCTGGAAGCCGTGCTCATGACCGTCCTGGCCGATGCCGACGCGGCCGGCGCCGGTGACGACCTGGCGGGAGACGAAGAACGGGGTCAGGTGACGCACGATGTCGGAGAACGGGGTCTCCCGCTTCATCAGGTAGTTCTCGTGCGTGCCGTACGAGGCGCCCTTGTTGTCGGTGTTGTTCTTGTAGAGGTGGATCGGCTGGGCGCCGGGCAGCTGGGCCGCGCGTTCGGCGGCTTCGGCCATGATGCGTTCGCCGGCCTTGTCCCAGAGGACGGCGTCCCGCGGGTTGGTGATCTCCGGCGAGCTGTACTCGGGGTGCGCATGGTCGACGTAGAGCCGTGCGCCATTGGTGAGGATGACATTGGCCAGGCCGATGTCCTCGTCGGTCAGCTGACTGGAGTCGGCGGTCTCGCGGGCGAGGTCGAAGCCTCGCGCGTCTCGCAGCGGGTTCTCCTCCTCGAAGTCCCAGCGGGCGCGACGCGCCCGGTGCATCGCCGCCGCGTAAGCGTTGACGATCTGGGACGAGGTGAGCATGGCATTGGCGTTGGGGTGGCCGGGCACGGAGATGCCGTACTCCGTCTCGATGCCCATTACTCGCCGTACGGTCATGCGGCCCTCCTTGCCCGGCGGCGTTCCCTTCCGGGATCGGCGCTCAAGTACCGCTGCTTGTCCGGTGCGTGTGCGGTGCCCGTCCCCGCACTGCGCGACTGGGCGGTACGGAAGAGCCTAGAGCGCCTCTGCGCTGGTGGGGAGATCAATTACGTCATTGCTCCGGTGTCGTGGGAGCTGTCCGGAAAGCAACCGGCTGCGGATGCCCGGCCGGGCATCCGCAGCCGGTCTGCGTTCTACAGGTACTGCCCGGTGTTTGCCACCGTGTCGATGGAGCGACCCGTGTCTGCGCCCTGTTTTCCGGTGACGAGCGTACGGATGAACACGATCCGCTCGCCCTTCTTGCCGGAGATCCTGGCCCAGTCGTCGGGGTTGGTGGTGTTGGGAAGGTCCTCGTTCTCCTTGAACTCGTCCACGCATGCCTGGAGGAGATGGGAGACGCGCAGGCCCTTCTGGCCCTGGTCGAGGAAGGCCTTGATGGCCATCTTCTTGGCCCGGTCGACGATGTTCTGGATCATCGCGCCGGAGTTGAAGTCCTTGAAGTACAGGACTTCCTTGTCGCCGTTGGCGTACGTGACTTCGAGGAAGCGGTTCTCCTCGGACTCGGTGTACATCCGCTCGACGACGGACTGGATCATGGCGTGCGCCGCGGCTTCCTTGGAGCCGGTGTGCTCGGCGAGGTCGTCCGCGTGCAGGGGCAGGGATGGCGTGAGGTACTTCGCGAAGATGTCCCTCGCGGCCTCCGCATCCGGACGCTCGATCTTGATCTTCACATCGAGGCGGCCCGGGCGCAGGATGGCCGGGTCGATCATGTCCTCGCGGTTGGAGGCGCCGATCACGATGACGTTCTCCAGGCCCTCCACACCGTCGATCTCGGCGAGGAGCTGCGGGACGATGGTGTTCTCCACGTCCGAGCTGACGCCGGATCCGCGGGTACGGAAGAGCGATTCCATCTCGTCGAAGAAGACGATGACGGGGGTGCCCTCGCTCGCCTTCTCACGGGCCCGCTGGAAGACCAGGCGGATGTGCCGCTCGGTCTCACCGACATACTTGTTGAGGAGTTCGGGACCCTTGATGTTGAGGAAGTAGCTCTTGCCGGTGGGCTGCCCGGTCACCTCGGCGACCTTCTTGGCCAGGGAGTTGGCGACGGCCTTGGCAATGAGCGTCTTGCCGCAGCCGGGCGGGCCGTAGAGCAGGATGCCCTTCGGCGGCCGCAGTTCGTGCTCCTTGAAGAGGTCGGGGTGGAGGTAGGGGAGCTCGACCGCGTCGCGGATCAGCTCGATCTGGTCGCCCAGGCCGCCGATCTTGTCGTAGTCGATGTCCGGGACCTCTTCGAGGACGAGCTCCTCGACCTCGCTCTTCGGCACCACTTCGTAGACGTAGCCGGACCTGGGTTCGAGCAGCAGCGCGTCGCCGGGCCGGATATTGATGTCGAGAAGCGGTTCGGCGAGCCGTACCACCCGTTCCTCGTCGGTGTGCCCGAGAACCAGGGCCCGCTCGCCGTCCTCGAGGATCTCCTTGAGGGTGACGATGTCCCCTGCGCGCTCGAATTCCATGGCCTCGACCACGTTGAGCGCTTCGTTGAGCATGACTTCCTGGCCGCGCCGGAGGTCGTCGAGCTCGACGCTGGGGCTGACGTTCACCCGGAGCTTGCGGCCCCCGGTGAAGATGTCGCAGGTACCGTCCTCGTTGCCCTGCAGGAAGACTCCGAAGCCGGCCGGTGGCTGTGCGAGCCGGTCGACCTCCTCCTTGAGGGCCACGATCTGGTCGCGGGCCTCGCGCAGGGTGTTGGCGAGCCGCTCGTTCTGTGCTGAGACGCCTGCGAGGTTGGTCTGCAACTCGACGATCCGCTCTTCGAGAATCCTCGTATGGCGCGGAGAGTCGGCGAGCTTACGTCGCAGGACGGCGATTTCCTGCTCAAGATAGGCGACCTGGCCGGCTGGGTCTTCGGACCCCCGCCCGGGCCGGATGCCGCGGTTGATGTCGTCGTCGTGGGCTGCCACGGTCCTCACCTCCTCCAAGGGGAGCTGGACGCTTCCTGACCCTACCTGGGTGGGTGGTGATTGAAACCCCTAGATCACAAAGACTCCGGGACGTGTCCGATCTTCACCCTTGCGCTCTCCCTCACGCCAGGGGAATACCCACCCTTCAACATCGGAAAGCGGCCGGTTGTATCGTCGAACCGTTCAACACCCGTCAGGGCTGGCCATTTTTGGTTCGGAAACGCAGGGAACGGCAGGAGAAATGACCGTGCAGCAGGACGCCCCGACCGGCAGCGACACGCAGGATCTGGAGGTCTGGATCGACCAGGACCTCTGCACGGGAGACGGCATCTGCGTGCAGTACGCACCCGAGGTGTTCGAGCTGGACATCGATGGTCTGGCGTATGTGAAGAGCGGCGAGGACGAACTGCTGCAGGACAAGGGGGCGACGACGCCCGTTCCGCTGCCGCTGCTTCAGGACGTGGTCGATTCGGCCAAGGAGTGCCCCGGCGACTGCATCCATGTACGGCGCGTTTCGGACAGGGTCGAGATCTACGGCCCCGAGGCTGCCTGATCCTGCGGAGCCCGACCGGTCGACTACGTGCAGCGACCGGTCAGGCGCTGCCCGTTTCGCTCTGGGCGGCACGGACGAAGGCACCGTTCCGCCACTGCCAGGTCACCTTTTCCTGCTGGTCGGGGCAGCAGCGGGGGACGTCGGTCGAGGAGTAGCCGAGGAGCGTGGCGGAGATCACCCCGTCACGCACGGTGAAGTCGCCGACGCTCATCTTCTGGGCGGGGTCCACCAGCGTCGCAACGATCCGGGGTGCGGCCCCGCTTCCCTGTGTGAGGACGTAGACGCCGCTCGGCGGCGTACCGGATCCGGCCGCGCAGTGGACCACTGCGACGGTCTCCGGGCGGCCGTCGCCGTCGAGGTCGCCGGGGGCCTGTTCGGCAACGATGCTGTCCGCCGTCCCGCACTGCAGCGGGAAGGTGGCCCGGGCCGGATCGGGGGCCGCGACGGGTGCGGTGCCGTGCTGCGCGGTCGTGCGGTGGGAGGCCGAGGCCGAGGCGGTCGCGTCGTCGGGCTGGAGCATGCCTGCCCCGGCAATGACGGCGGCCATGGCGGTCGCGGTGGCGAGCCAGTGCATCGGCGTGGTGTCGGTGTGCGCGAGGTCCGGGAGCTCGGAGGTCTGCACGCGGGATGTCTCCTGTGGTTCCTGTGGTTCGGCGATGCCCGTGGACGACGGGACCGGTGGGGCGTACGCCGTGGGGTGGGGGTGGCCAGCATCGTGCCACACCTCACAGAGCAGTGGAACGGTGGGGTCGGTACCTATCCCGAATCACTGCGGTGATCCCCGTACCGGCAGCCTCCGTAGCGGCAACGAAAAGGCGCCGCCGCCGAATTCCCGGGTCGGTCCGGAGAACTCGGCGGCGGCGCCGGTGCGTTGCGCGGAGTCAGCCGCGGGAGGAGCCGCTCTGACTGCCGGGACCGTCGTAGTCCTCGCCGTAGGCGCCCTTGGCGGGCCGGCGGCGGCGCAGCGGGGCCTCCACGCCGTCGGCGAGGCGGCGGGCGGTGACGAGGAAGCCGGTGTGGCCGATCATGCGGTGGTCCGGGCGGACCGCCAGGCCCTCGACGTGCCAGTTGCGGATCATCGATTCCCAGGGCTGCGGTTCGGCGAAGCAGCCCATCTCGCGGATGGACTCGACGGTCCGGGCGAGCTGGGTGGTGGTGGCGACGTACGCGCAGAGGATGCCGCCGGGCACGAGCGCCTTGGAGACGGCGTCCAGGCACTCCCAGGGGGCGAGCATGTCGAGGATGACCCGGTCGACGTCGGTGTCGGAGAGGTTGTCCTGGAGGTCGCCGACGGTGAGTTGCCAGGCAGGGTGCGGTTCGCCGAAGTAGCGCTCGACGTTCTGCTGGGCGATCTCGGCGAAGTCCTCGCGGCGCTCGTACGAGTGCAGCATGCCCTGGTCGCCGATGGCGCGGAGCAGGAAGGTGGAGAGCGAGCCGGAGCCGACGCCGGCCTCCACGACGCGGGCGCCGGGGAAGATGTCGGCGAAGGCCAGGATCTGCCCCGCGTCCTTGGGGTAGACCACGGCGGCGCCGCGGGGCATGGACAGGACGTAGTCGGGGAGCAGGGGGCGCAGCGCGAGGTAGGCGACGTTTCCCGTGGTTCGGACCACACTGCCCTCGGGAGCACCGATCAGCTCGTCGTGCGGGAAAGAACCCTTGTGGGTGTGGAAGTTCTTTCCGGCTTCGAGCGTGAAGGTGTAGTGGCGTCCCTTGGGGTCGGTGAGCTGGACCTGGTCCCCGACCTTGAAGGGCCCACGTCGGCGGGCGGCACCGGTCGGTTCAGACATGTGACCAGCGTACCGGTGTTTCCCGGGGCTCCGACCGCCCGCCCGGGCGGCTCAGGCTGCGGGGCGGGCCATGGCGGCGACGAAGGCGCGTTCGATGTCGGCGGTGGACAGGACACCGTAGATCTCGCCGGTCTCCTCCACGACGAGGTACTCGGTGGCCGGGCTGGCCCTGAGGGTGTCCAGGAGCGTCTCCCCGGACAGCTCGGCGGAGATCTTCATGCCGTCGGTGAGGTCCTGGGCGAGAGTGCTCACCGCGACCCAGGGGCGGCGGTGTTCGGGGACCGAGACGATGGCGGCCTCGCGGACGACGGCCTTGGGGTCGCCGTGTCCGTCGACGACGACGAGCGCGCGGGCGCCCGCCTCGTTGGCGCGGCGCAACGCCTCGGAGAGCGGGGTGGCGGCCTCGACAGGAACGGCGCGTCGGGTCAGTGTGCGGGCGCGCAGCTCGGGGAGGTGTTCGCGCAGGCGGGCCATGCGCAGACTGTTGCCCGCCCCGGTCCAGATGATGGCGCAGAGGATCGCGGCGAGCAGGGCATCGGTGACGGTGTCCATGCCGCTGATGTCGTCGGTGTTGTTCCCCAACCCCCCGGTCTGGGTGAGGAGCGGGAGTCCGATGAGGACGGTGACAGCGAGGGCGCGGCCGACCCAGGCCGCGGCGACGGTGCCGCTCATGGGGCGTCCGGTGATCTTCCAGACGACGGCCCGGAGCATGCGGCCGCCGTCGAGCGGCAGTCCCGGCAGCAGGTTGAAGGCGGCGACGATGAGGTTGGAGATCATCAGCCCGGCGAGCAGGACACCGGGGACGGTGCCGGGTTCGACGAATTTCATGCCGAGGTAGAAGACGCCGGCGAGGACCAGCGAGAGGAGCGGACCGACGAAGGCGAGGAGGAATTCGCGGCCGGGGGTCTCGGACTCCTTCTCGATCTCGGAGACGCCACCGAAGAACTGCAGCTGGATGCGGCGCACGGGGAGCTTGTAGCGGAGGGCGACCACGGTATGGGCGAGTTCGTGGACGAGTACGGACGCGTAGAAGGCGATCGCGAAGAAGAGGGAGACCAGATAGCGGGCCGCGCCGAGCTCGGGCAGCACCCGGTCGAGCTGGCCGCCGAACACCCAGGTGATCAGCGCCGCGACGAGGAACCAGCTGGGCGCGACGTACACCGGCACGCCGAAGGGACGGCCCATCAGAAGGCCGCCGCCCGGCTCTCGGGGGCGTTGCGGCTTGCCGTTCTCGGGCGCGGCGGGGTCCGTTCCCCCGGCGCCGGGCTCCGGCTGCCCGCTGTCGCCGCTCTCGTCCACGGGGTCCCTTCGGTCGGTGCCGTTCGGCACGATCATGCAGTGTGCGAGGGTCTGTGGTCGATGGTATGCCGCTGAGTGTCAGTGGCGGGTCGTAGGGTCTTCGTCATGACTTCCGTGCCCCGGCCGCCGCAGCCGCCCTCGTCCCTGTCGCCGTCGCGGGCGAGCGATTTCATGCAGTGTCCTCTGCTGTACCGGTTCCGGGTCATCGACAGGCTGCCGGAGAAGCCCAGCGAGGCGGCTACCCGGGGCACGCTGGTCCATGCGGTACTGGAGCGGCTCTTCGACAATCCGGCGGTGGAGCGTACGGCCGGCCGGGCCACGGCGATGATCCCCGGCCAGTGGGACCGGCTGCTGGAGTCGAAGCCGGAGCTGTCGGAGCTGTTCGCCGGCGATGCGGAGGGCGAGCGGCTCTCGCGCTGGCTGGCTGAGGCGGAGCGGCTGGTGGAGCGGTGGTTCTCGCTGGAGGATCCGACGCGCCTGGAGCCGGCCGAGCGGGAGCTGTTCGTCGAGACGGAGCTGGAGTCGGGGCTGCGGCTGCGCGGGGTGATCGACCGGATCGACGTGGCGCCGACGGGCGAGGTCCGGATCGTGGACTACAAAACGGGGAAGGCGCCGCGGGCGGAGTATGCGGAGGGCGCCCTGTTCCAGATGAAGTTCTACGCCCTGGTGATCTGGCGGCTGAAGGGTGTGGTCCCGCGCCGGCTGCAGCTGGTCTATCTGGGCAGCGGCGACGTCATGACGTACGACCCGGTCGTGGCTGATCTCGAGCGGGTGGAGCGCAAGCTGCTGGCCCTGTGGGAAGCGATCCGGCTGGCCACGGAGACGGGCGAGTGGCGGCCGCGGCCGACGAAGCTCTGCGGCTGGTGCGACCACCAGGAGGTCTGTCCGGAATTCGGCGGGACTCCCCCGGTATACCCGCTGTCCGTACGACCGGCGGAATCGGGGCAGGGTGTCCAGGGCACAATGGGGCCGGTCCGGGCCGAGGCCGGCCGGCCGGCGGCCGTCGAAGGACCTTAAGGAGATCTGGTGGCAATCCGCGTCCTACTGGTCGATGACCAGCCGCTGCTGCGCACCGGCTTCCGGATGATTCTGGAGGCCGAGGGAGATCTTGCGGTGGTGGGGGAGGCCGGTGACGGCCTTCAGGCTCTCGATCAGGTGCGGGCGCTGCAGCCCGATGTGGTGCTGATGGACATCCGCATGCCGCGGATGGACGGCGTCGAGGCGACGCGTCAGATCACGGGACCGGGCCGGGACGGTCCGGCGAAGGTGCTGGTGCTCACCACGTTCGATCTCGACGAGTACGTGGTGGAGGCGTTGCGCGCCGGCGCCAGCGGCTTTCTGCTGAAGGATGCTCCGGCCAATGAGCTGGTGCAGGCGATCCGGGTGGTCGCGGCGGGCGAGGCGATGCTGGCCCCGAGCGTCACGCGCAGACTGCTGGACAAGTACGCGGACCACCTGCCGTCGGGCGAGAACTCCGTGCCGGACACACTCCACACGCTGACGGAGCGTGAGGTGGAGGTGTTGAAGCTGGTGGCGCGCGGTCTGTCGAATGCGGAGATCGCCGCCGATCTGTTCGTCAGCGAGACGACGGTCAAGACGCATGTGGGCCATGTGCTGACAAAGCTGGGGCTGCGCGACCGGGTGCAGGCCGCGGTGTACGCGTACGAGAGCGGGCTGGTGCGCCCCGGCGCCCAGTGATCCGGCCGGTGCGGCCGGGACGGGGCGCCGGGGTGGCGCCGTGGTTCAGACGGTGCTGCGGCCGAGCTCCCAGAGCTGCAGGTCGGCCGAGGAGTTGACCGACCACTCGACGCCGGTGAGGCCGTCGCGGGAGGCGACGTACTGCTTGCCCTGCCAGATCGGGAGTACGGGGACGTCGGTGGCGACGATGTCCTGGAGCTTCTGGAAGGTCCTGCCGGCCGCGGCCCGGTCGGCCTTCTGGCGGGACTGCGGGATCAGAGTGTTCTGGGCCAGCGAGGACTTGTACGGCGAGTTGAGGAAGTTGTTCTTGTCGAGGAACGGCGCCGTGTAGTTGTCCGGGTCCGGGAAGTCCGGGAACCAGCCCATGCCGTAGACGGCGTAGTCGCCGCGCTTCTGGGCGGGGCGGTACTTCGCCCAGGGGGTGCCCTGGACGCTGACGTCGAACAGCCCGGTGGCGTTGAGCTGCTTCTTCAGCGCCTTGAACTCGGTGGCGGTGGCGGGCCCGTAGTGGTCGGTCGTGTAGTGCAGCGTGAATTTCACCGGGGTCTCGATGCCGGCGGCCTGCAGGATGGCGGCGGCCTTGGTGGCGCTGGGCTCGCCGTACTTGTTGTAGAACGAGTTGGTGTGTCCGGTGATGCTGGACGGGATGAGCGAGTAGAGCGGCTCGGCGGTGGCGCCGTAGACCTGACCGGCGATCTGGCCTCGGTCGATGACCTGGGCGATGGCCTGCCGGACGGCCTTGTCCTTCACCGCGGGGTCGGTGGTGTCGAAGGCGAGGTAGCTGATGGCGAGGCCGGGCATCTCGGTGAGCTTGATGCCGTCCTTCGGCTGCTCCAGCATCTGCTGGGCCTGCTCGGGCGACATGGTGCGGGTCATCATGTCGATCTTCTGGGCGTCGAGCGCCTTGCCCATCGCCTTCGCGTCGGGGAAGAGGTCCAGCTCGACCTTGTCGTTGAGGACCTTCAGATCGCCCTTGTAGCGCGGGTTCTTGGTGAAGACGACCTTGACGACCTGGTCGTTCTTGATCTCCGGCTTCATCGTGTACGGGCCGGAGCCGTCGACCTGGAAGCCGCCCCGCGCGGACGTCGCCGGATACTTGCTCTTCTGCACGATGCCGGCGGCCGGGGTGGCGAGCTTGTACGGGAAGGTCGCGTCCGGCGTCTTCAGGTGGAAGACGACTTCGTTGTCACCGCGCGTCTCGATCGTGTCGATGTTGGCGAGCAGGCCGACGGGGCCGCTGTCGGACTTGATGCCGATGACCCGGTTGATGGAGTACTTGACGTCCTCGGCGGTGACGGCCGTGCCGTCGGCGAACGCGAGACCACTGCGCAGCTTGCAGCGGTAGCTCTCGTTCGCCCGGTCGGTGAAGGTGCAGCTCTTGGCGGCCTCGGGGACGGGCTCGCCGCCGCCGCGCGGCACGTGGGTCAGGGTCTGCACGGTCTGCCGCAGGACGTTCCAGACGCCTGCTTCGTAGCCTATGGCAGGGTCGAGCGGCGCGGGGTTGTCCTCGGTGGCGACGAACTGGTCCGTGGTGCCGACAACGATGGCGGCCTTGCCATCGCTCCCGCCGTCCGTCCCACCGCAGGCGGCGAGTACGGGCGCGAGCAGGCCGACGACGGCCGGCAGCACCAGAGTCTTGCGGTTCATCTTGGACGTTCTCCCTCATCCGGCCATTGAGAAAACGACATTAGTAGGCGCCGCCGGTAATGCCGGACCGGGTGCTCCGCGATACGTAATGGAATGGTGAGGGGCATGCTCTGCGAGTCGACTTCCCGGGCGGGGAAGGTTCCGCACAGGACTCCATGAATCGGGACAGACAGGTGGATCAAAACGGACAGTTTGGTCGATCTTGAAATGCCTTGGCAACCCGCGACGTGACAAAGGTCACGCCCGGGTCAATTCTCGTCCTTGGCATGCACCCGACTTACCCACACGCGCGTGCGACGAAATGCGCACATCACAGCGGCGAGAGTTTTGCTGTTTATTCACAGAAATACTCTCGGTATACGCATCAACGCGCTCCAGTGACCAGTCCCCGGAGAAAAGCGAGATCGACTTCTTCAAGAGAGTCCACGACGACCCGGCCGGAGGCAGGTGCGATCGGTGCGACGGACGGTACGGCGACGACCCAGCAGCCGGCGGCCTCCGCCGCTGCGACGCCGGTCGGGGTGTCCTCGATGACCGCACAGCGCTCGGGATCCGCCCCGAAGCCGTAGGCGGCGGTGAGGTAGGGCTCCGGGTGCGGCTTTGTCCGGCAGACCTCGTCACCCGCCACGGTGAGCGAGAAGTGGTGGTGGCCGACCGAGTCCAGCACCCGGTCGATGATGCGCCGGTGCGAGGCGGAGACCAGGGCGGTCGGCATCTCGTGCGCCGCCAGTTCCGCGAGCAGCCGAGCGGCGCCCGGCATCAGCGGCACCCCGTGGTCGATGCGCTCCTCGAACCGGTCATTGAGCAGCACAGTGAGCTCCGCGAGGGTGATGTCCGCACCGGTGACGTCGATGAGGTACCCGGCGCTGCGGGTCATCGGCCCGCCGACAACCACGTCCTTCCACCTCTCGTCCAGCCGGTGCCCGAGGTCGGCGAAGACCGCCACCTCGGTCTCCCACCAGAAGCCCTCGGTGTCGACCAGAGTGCCGTCCATGTCGAGAAAGACGGCCTGAAGGGCGGCACCTTCGGACGTGCGCGTCAAGGACGCGGAGACCGTACTGGTCATGCGGCACACCTTCCACGAGGGACGAGAAGGCCGGTCACCGATTCCGGAGGAAAGGGCGACCGGCCTGCACTGGACCGACCAGTGTACGACTCGACCCGCTGGCACGCGTCGATCATTTTCTTACCGCGCGTTGAAGTACTTCGCCTCCGGGTGGTGGATGACGATCGCGTCGGTGGACTGCTCCGGGTGCAGCTGGAACTCCTCGGAGAGGTGCACCCCGATCCGCTCGGGCTGGAGCAGGTCGGAGATCTTCGCCCGGTCCTCGAGATCGGGGCAGGCGCCGTAGCCGAGGGAGAAGCGCGCACCGCGGTACTTCAGCGCGAACATGTCCTCGACGTCGGCCGGGTCCTCGCCGCCGAAGCCGAGCTCGGAGCGGACCCGGGCGTGCCAGTACTCGGCGAGGGCCTCGGCCAGCTGGACGGAGAGGCCGTGCAGCTCCAGGTAGTCGCGGTAGGAGTTGGCCTCGAAGAGCTTGGCGGTCTCCCCGCCGATCCTCGAGCCGACCGTGACGACCTGGAGGCCGATCACATCCGTCTCGCCGGACTCCTCGGGACGGAAGAAGTCCGCGAGGCAGAGACGGCGGCCGCGGCGCTGGCGCGGGAAGGTGAAGCGGGTGCGCTCGGAGCCGTCCTCGTGGAGCAGGATCAGGTCGTCACCCTTGGAAACGCAGGGGAAGTAGCCGTAGACGACGGCGGCTTCCAGCAGGTTCTCGGTGTGCAGCTTGTCGAGCCAGCCGCGCAGGTGCGGGCGGCCCTCGGTCTCCACGAGCTCCTCGTACGTCGGTCCGTCACCGGCGCGGGCCTGCTTCAGGCCCCACTGCCCCTTGAAGAGCGCGCCCTCGTCGAGCCAGGAGGCGTACTCCTTGAGCTGGATGCCCTTGACGACGCGGGTGCCCCAGAACGGGGGCTCGGGGACCGGGTTGTCGGTGGCGACGTCGGAGCGGACGCCCTCCTCCGGCTCCTCGACCTCCAGCACGGCCGTCTCCCGCTTGGGCACACGGCGCTGCTTGAGCTCCGGGAGGGCGGCGCCGGGGACGCCGCGCTTGACCGCGATCAGGGCATCCATCAGACGCAGGCCCTCGAACGCGTCGCGGGCGTAGCGGACCTCGCCCTCGTAGATCTCGTGGAGGTCCTGCTCGACATAGGCCCTGGTGAGAGCCGCGCCGCCGAGGATCACCGGATATTCGGCGGCCAGTTTGCGCTGGTTCAGCTCCTCCAGGTTCTCCTTCATGATCACGGTGGACTTCACCAGGAGGCCGGACATGCCGATGACGTCGGCGCGGTGCTCCTCCGCGGCTTCCAGGATCGCGGAGACCGGCTGCTTGATGCCGATGTTGACGACGTTGAAGCCGTTGTTGGACAGGATGATGTCGACGAGGTTCTTGCCGATGTCATGGACGTCGCCGCGGACGGTGGCCAGGACGATCGTGCCCTTGCCCTCCGCGTCGGACTTTTCCATGTGCGGTTCCAGGTAGGCCACGGCGGACTTCATGACCTCGGCGGACTGGAGCACGAACGGCAGCTGCATCTGGCCGGAGCCGAACAGTTCGCCGACGACCTTCATGCCCTCGAGCAGGGTGTCGTTGACGATGTCGAGAGCAGGGCGGGTCCGGAGTGCCTCCTCGAGGTCGGTCTCCAGGCCGTTCTTCTCGCCGTCGATGATGCGGCGCTGGAGGCGCTCCTCGAGCGGCAGCGCGAGGAGCTCCTCGGCCTTGCCGGCCTTCATCGACTTCATGTTGACGCCCTCGAAGAGCTCCATGAGCCGCTGCAGCGGGTCGTAGCCTTCGGCGCGGCGGTCGTAGATGAGGTCGAGTGCGACCTTGACCTGCTCCTCCTCCAGGCGCGCGATCGGCAGGATCTTCGACGCGTGCACGATGGCGGAGTCGAGACCGGCCTTGACGCACTCGTCGAGGAAGACGGAGTTCAGGACGACTCGAGCGGCCGGGTTGAGGCCGAAGGAGATGTTCGACAGGCCGAGCGTCGTCTGGACATCGGGATGGCGCAGCTTCAGCTCGCGGATGGCGCCGATGGTGGCGATGCCGTCCTTGCGGGACTCCTCCTGGCCGGTGCAGATGGTGAAGGTCAGCGTGTCGATGAGGATGTCCGACTCGTGGATGCCCCAGTTGCCGGTCAGGTCCTCGATCAGCCGCTCGGCGACGGCGACCTTGTGCTCGACGGTGCGGGCCTGGCCCTCCTCGTCGATGGTCAGGGCGATCAGCGCGGCGCCGTGTTCGGCAGCCAGCGCGGTGACCTTGGCAAAGCGCGACTCGGGTCCGTCGCCGTCCTCGTAGTTGACGGAGTTGAGAACGGCCCGGCCGCCTAGCTTCTCCAGTCCGGCCCGCAGGACCGGCAGCTCGGTGGAGTCGAGCACGATCGGGAGCGTGGAGGCGGTGGCGAAGCGTCCGGCCAACTCCTCCATGTCCGCGACACCGTCGCGGCCGACGTAGTCGACGCAGAGGTCGAGCATGTGCGCGCCCTCCCGGATCTGGTCGCGTGCCATCTCCACGCAGTCGTCCCAGCGGGCCGCCAGCATGGCCTCGCGGAACTTCTTGGATCCATTGGCGTTCGTACGCTCACCGATGGCGAGGTACGAGGTGTCCTGACGGAACGGGACGGTCTGGTACAGCGAGGCGGCGCCGGGCTCGGGGCGCGGGTCGCGGGGGACGAGACCGGCGCCGCGCACACGCTCGACGACCTGGCGCAGGTGCTCCGGGGTCGTACCGCAGCAGCCGCCGACCAGCGAGAGGCCGTACTCCCGGACGAACGTCTCCTGCGCGTCGGCCAGCCCTTCGGGGCCGAGCGGGAAGTGCGCGCCGTCCTTGGTGAGCACCGGCAGTCCGGCGTTCGGCATGCAGAGCAGCGGAATGCGCGAGTGGCGCGTGAGGTAGCGCAGGTGCTCGCTCATCTCCGCCGGGCCGGTCGAGCAGTTCAGGCCGATCATGTCGACGCCGAGCGGTTCGAGCGCGGTCAGCGCGGCACCGATCTCCGAGCCGAGCAGCATGGTGCCGGTCGTCTCGAACGCCAGCGAGCACAGCAGCGGAAGGTCGCTGCCCAGCGCCTCGAGCGCCCGCCGCGCACCCAGTACCGCGGCCTTGGTCTGCAGGAGGTCCTGCGTCGTCTCGATGATGAGCGCGTCCGCGCCGCCGGCGATCAGCCCCTCGGCGTTCTGCTGGAAACCGTCACGGAGCACGGTGTACGGCGCGTGGCCCAGCGTCGGCAGCTTGGTGCCGGGACCGATGGAGCCGAGCACCCAGCGCTGCTGTCCGGTGGAGGCGGTGAACTCGTCGGCCACCTCGCGGGCAATGCGCGCGCCGGACTCGGAGAGCTCGTGGATGCGGTCGGGAATGTCGTACTCGCCCAGGGCCGAGGCGTTGGCTCCGAAGGTGTTCGTCTCGACGCAGTCCACGCCGACCGCGAAGTACTCCTCGTGCACGGAGCGCACGATGTCCGGGCGGGTGACGTTGAGGATCTCGTTGCAGCCTTCGAGGTTCTGGAAGTCCTCGAGGGTGGGATCCTGCGCCTGGAGCATGGTGCCCATGGCACCGTCGGCTACCACCACTCGGGTGGCGAGCGCCTCGCGGAGGGCTTCGGCTCGGTTCCGGCTGTCGGCGGAAAGGGTCGGCAACGAGGCCATGGATGTGCTCCCTGGGATGCGACGGCTGTCGGCTTCACGGCTTCCGGAAGAGGCCGCACCTCGTCAGAGTAGCCGGGCAGCGCCTCGGAGCGTCACTGTGTCCCACGTGACGGACGGCATGCTGTGCGGGGGATATCCGGATCCGGGCAATCGAGCGAGGTTTCCGGCACGACCGGACATCGGTCGACATCGACCGATAGTGTTCAGCATTGTCGAACCACAGTGGAGGAGTACGGCGCCATGGCCAAGAACATCCAGTCGCTCGAGCGGGCGGCGGCGATGCTGCGTCTGCTGGCAGGCGGCGAACGTCGGCTGGGGCTTTCCGACATCGCCTCCTCCCTGGGCCTGGCCAAGGGCACCGCACACGGCATCCTGCGCACACTCCAGCACGAGGGCTTCGTCGAGCAGGACGCGGCGTCCGGGCGCTACCAGCTGGGCGCCGAGCTGCTGCGCCTGGGCAACAGCTATCTGGACGTCCACGAACTGCGGGCGCGCGCCCTGGTCTGGACGGACGATCTGGCCCGCTCCAGCGGCGAGAGCGCCCATCTGGGCGTCCTGCACCAGCAGGGCGTCCTCATCGTCCACCACGTGTTCCGGCCCGACGACAGCCGACAGGTCCTGGAGGTCGGGGCGATGCAGCCGCTGCACTCCACGGCGCTGGGCAAGGTGCTGTCGGCGTACGACCCGGTGGCGCACACCGAGGCCATAGAGGGCGAGCGGCTGCCCTTCACCCCGCGCACCGTCACCGATCTGGAGGAGTTCGAGTCGGTGCTCGATCTGACCCGGGCGCGCGGCTGGGCGGCCGACGTGGAGGAGACCTGGGAAGGCGTGGCCGCGGTGGCCGCGCCGATCCACGACCGGCGCCGGATTCCGGTGGGCGCAGTGGCCGTGACCGGTGCGGTGGAACGCCTCTGCTCCGGTGGCGAGCTGCGCCCCGAGCTGGTGGCGGCGGTACGGGACTGCGCGCGGGCGGTCTCCCGGGATCTCGGCGCCGGGCGCTTCTGACCGATTTGACGGATCATCGGTAACGATCGTGTTTTCCGTCCCACAACCCTTGACGCTTCATTCACCGGGGGGAAACACTGCCGTTCATCGGTCGGCATTGTCGAACGCCTAACGGCAATACGCGCTAGGGTGTGACAGGTGTCAAGGGCCGGTGAAGCCCTCACCTGAGGGCGCGAACCACCGGTGGGACCCGGGGTTCGGCTTCCTGGACGAAGGACAAAGGAGTCGCGGGTGTCCAGCTCCGACATCTTCATCGGCGAGACCATCGGTACCGCCGTACTCATCCTGCTCGGCGGCGGTGTCTGTGCGGCCGTCACTCTCAAGCACTCCAAGGCGCAGGGCGCCGGCTGGCTCTCGATCACCTTCGGGTGGGGTTTCGCCGTGCTGACGGCCGCGTATCTGGCCGGCGGCGTGTCCGGGGCCCATCTCAACCCCGCGGTCACGATCGGCCTCGCGATCAAGGGCGGCACCCCGTGGAGTGACGTACCGCTGTACCTCGGCTCCCAGCTGCTCGGCGCGATGATCGGCGCGGTGCTCGTCTGGCTGACGTACTACGGACAGTTCCGGGCTCATCTGACCGACCCGGAGACTCTGTACAGCCCGCCGAGTGAAGAAGGCCTGGTCGACCAGGCCGCCGCCCCGAAGGCCGGCCCGGTGCTGGGCATCTTCTCGACCGGCCCGGAGATCCGGAACGCCGTGCAGAACGTGGTCACCGAGGTCATTGCCACCGTCGTGCTGGTCCTGGCAATCCTCACCCAGGGCCTCAACAACGACGGCAACGGGCTCGGCACGCTCGGCGCGCTGATCACCTCCCTGGTCGTCGTCGCCATCGGCCTCTCGCTCGGCGGCCCGACCGGTTACGCGATCAACCCGGTTCGCGACCTCGGTCCGCGTATCGTGCACGCGCTGCTGCCGCTGCCGAACAAGGGCGGCTCCGACTGGGGTTACGCGTGGATCCCGGTTGTCGGCCCCCTCATCGGCGGTGCGATCGCGGGCGGTCTCTACAACCTCGCCTTCGCGTGAACCGTAGAGCCCTGAGCCGTAACCCTCAGATCCCACAGACTTCCAGGAGCACACCGTGACCGACGCACACACCACCGGACCGTTCATCGCGGCCATCGACCAGGGCACCACGTCGAGCCGCTGCATCATCTTCGACACGGACGGCCGGATCGTCTCCGTCGACCAGAAGGAGCACGAGCAGATCTTCCCGAAGCCGGGCTGGGTCGAGCACAACGCGACCGAGATCTGGGAGAACGTCCAGGAAGTCGTCGCCGGCGCCGTCGTCAAGGCGGGGATCACCGCCGCCGACGTCAAGGCGATCGGCATCACCAACCAGCGCGAGACCACGCTCCTCTGGGACAAGAACACCGGTGAGCCCGTCCACAACGCCATCGTCTGGCAGGACACCCGCACCGACGCACTCTGCAAGGAGCTCGGCCGCAACGTCGGCCAGGACCGTTTCCGCCGCGAGACCGGGCTGCCGCTCGCCTCGTACTTCGCCGGCCCCAAGGTCCGCTGGCTGCTCGACAACGTCGAGGGCCTGCGCGAGCGCGCCGAGCGCGGCGACATCCTCTTCGGCACCATGGACTCCTGGGTCATCTGGAACCTGACCGGTGGCACCGACGGCGGCGTGCACGTCACCGACGTCACCAACGCCTCGCGCACGCTCCTGATGAACCTGCACGATATGAAGTGGGACGAGCGGATCCTCCAGTCGATGGAGATCCCCCCCGCGGTGCTGCCCGAGATCCGGTCCTCCGCCGAGGTGTACGGGGCCGCAAAGGACGGCGTCCTGGCCGGTGTCCCGGTCGCGTCGGCGCTCGGTGACCAGCAGGCGGCCCTCTTCGGCCAGACCTGTTTCTCCGAGGGCGAGGCCAAGTCCACGTACGGCACCGGCACCTTCATGCTGATGAACACCGGCGAGACTCCCGTCAACTCGTACAACGGACTCCTGACGACTGTCGGCTACCGGATCGGTGACCAGAAGCCGGTCTACGCCCTGGAAGGCTCCATCGCCGTCACCGGCTCGCTGGTGCAGTGGATGCGCGACCAGATGGGCCTGATCAAGTCCGCGGCCGAGATCGAGACCCTGGCCTCGTCGGTCGAGGACAACGGCGGCGCGTACTTCGTGCCCGCCTTCTCCGGCCTCTTCGCCCCGTACTGGCGCTCGGACGCCCGCGGTGTCATCGCCGGCCTGACCAGGTACGTCACCAAGGCGCACATCGCCCGTGCCGTCCTGGAGGCGACCGCCTGGCAGACCCGCGAGATCACCGACGCCATGACCAAGGACTCGGGCGTCGAGCTGACGGCCCTCAAGGTCGACGGCGGCATGACCTCCAACAACTTGCTGATGCAGACGCTCGCCGACTTCCTGGACGCACCCGTGGTGCGGCCCATGGTCGCCGAGACGACCTGCCTCGGCGCCGCCTACGCCGCCGGTCTCGCCGTCGGTTTCTGGCCGGACACCGACGCACTGCGCGCCAACTGGCGCCGGGCCGCCGAGTGGACGCCCCGCATGGACGCGGACACCCGCGCACGCGAGTACAAGAGCTGGCTCAAGGCCGTGGAACGTTCCATGGGCTGGCTCGACGACAACACTGCCGAGGAGTAATCGACATGACCACCCTGCAGAGCGTCCCCGCACTCGGGACGCACCCGGCCTCCGGCTCACTTCCGAGCCGCGCCGAGACTCGGGAGCAGCTCTCCAAGGCGACGTACGACCTCCTGGTGATCGGTGGCGGCATCCTGGGCATCTCCACGGCCTGGCACGCCGCACAGTCCGGGCTGCGGGTGGCTCTGGTGGACGCCGGCGACTTCGCCGGCGCCACCTCCTCCGCCTCCTCCAAGCTGCTCCACGGCGGCCTGCGCTACCTGCAGACCGGCGCGGTGAAGCTGGTCGCGGAGAACCACTTCGAGCGACGCGCGGTGTCCCGTCAGGTGGCCCCGCACCTGGCCAACCCGCTCACCTTCTACCTGCCGGTCTACAAGGGCGGGCCGCACGGCGCCGCCAAGCTGGGCGCGGGTGTGTTCGCCTACTCGGCGCTGTCCGGGTTCGGTGACGGCGTCGGCCATGTGATCAGCCCGGCGAAGGCGCGGCGCGATGTCCCGGAGCTGCGCACCGACAATCTGAAGGCCGTCGCGGTCTACGGCGACGACCAGATGAACGACGCCCGGATGGCGCTGATGACGGTCCGTGCGGCCGTCGACGCGGGCGCGGTCGTCCTCAACCACGCCGCGGTGACCGGGCTGCGGTTCACCAAGGGCCGGGTGACGGGCGCCGACCTGGAGGACCGTACGGACGGCACGGAATTCGGCGTCACCGCCCGGCTCGTGCTGAACGCCACCGGACCGTGGGTCGACCACCTGCGGAAGATGGAGGACCCGAACGCGGCGCCTTCGATACGTCTGTCCAAGGGCGCGCACCTCGTCCTGAAGCGCACCCGCCCCTGGAAGGCCGCGCTGGCCACCCCGATCGACAAGTACCGCATCACGTTCGCCCTGCCCTGGGAGGACATGCTGCTGCTCGGTACGACGGACGAGGAGTACGAGGGCGATCCGGCGGACGTCGCGGTCACCGAGAGGGACACCGCGCAGATCCTGGACGAGGCGGCATTCTCGATCAAGGACCAGCAACTGTCGCGCGATCTGATCACGTACTCCTTCGCAGGTCTGCGGGTGCTGCCGGGCGGTCCCGGCGACACCTCCAAGGCCAAGCGCGAGACGGTCGTGACGGAGGGCCGCGGCGGGATGCTGGCGGTCGCGGGCGGCAAGTGGACGACGTTCCGCCACATCGGCCGTACGGTGATGAACAAGCTGGCCGCGCTCCCCGGGCACCCGCTGGCCGAGGACATGGAACCGATGGCCCATCTGCCGAAGAAGCTCCCGCTGCCCGGTATCGCCAACCCCAACGCGGTGGCGCACCGGCTGCTGATCGACGGCGGAACGCCCGGACCGCGGATGTCCGCCGACACCGCGCGGCACCTCGCCACCCACTACGGCTCGCTCTCCTTCGACATCGCGCGGCTGGCGAACGAGAACCCGGCGCTGGCCGAGCGCATCCACCCGGACGCGCCGGAGATCTGGGCTCAGGTCGCGTACGCGCGCGACCACGAGTGGGCGGAGACGGCCGACGACGTGCTGCGCCGCCGGACGACGCTGACGATCCGCGGCCTGGCCACGGACGCGATCCGGACCAGGGTCGAGGGCCTGCTGGCCGACAAGGGCTGAGACGGGCTGCCGTACGCGGACGGGGGCGGCTTCCACGGGGGGAGCCGCCCCCGTCCGCGTACCCCGGTGCCCGCACGCCCGCTGACCTGGAGCGGCCGGTGAACGTGCCACACCGCTGCCATACGCGCGCAATGTGACGCGGGGACAGTGGAGGACATGAAGTTCTCGGTGCTCTCCCTCATCGGTCATGCCCCTCACCCGCTGACCGGCGGACTCCCGTCCGCCGCCGACCGGATCGCGGAGGCGATCGAGACCGGCGTGGTGGCGGAGCGGCTCGGCTTCGACGCGTACTCGATCGGTGAGCGGCACGCCGGCCCGTTCCTCTCGTCGAGCCCGAGCGTGGTGCTCGGTGCGCTGGCCGCCCGAACCCGGACCATCCGGCTGCTGACCGGCGTCACGGTCGTCGCGATCCTCGATCCGGTGCGGGTGGCCGAGGACTTCGCGACGCTCGACCAGATCTCCCGTGGCCGCATCGAGCTGGTCGTCGGGAAGGGCGCGGAAGCCGGGCACTTCGACCTCTTCGGGCTCGACGAGGCGCGGCAGTGGGACCTCCAGAAGGAGAAGTACGAGCTGCTGCGCAGGCTGTGGACGGAGGAGGGCGTGGACTGGGAGGGCGAGTTCCGGCCGGCCCTGAAGGGTGTGACGACGGTGCCGCGTCCGTACGCCGGGCTGCCGCGCGTCTGGCACGGCTCGGCGACCAGTCTCAACTCCCCCGAACTGGCCGCCTTCCACGGCGATCCGCTGTTCACCGCCAACGCCGTCCAGCCGCGGGCCGCGTACGCCCGGCTGATCGACCACTACCGGGAACGGTTCGCGGCGTACGGGCACGATCCGGCGGAGGCGCATGTGGCGGCGGGGTCGGGCGGGCTGCTGATCGCGGATGGTTCGCAGCAGGCGGTGGCGCGCTACAGGGAGCTGCACGAGGCGAAGGTGCGGCAGTCCTTCCGGCCCCACCTGGAGGGGAAGGCGGGGTACAACACGCCGTTCCGGACGATCGAGGAGGCCATTGCGGACGGGCCCCAGCTGATCGGCAGCCCGCAGCAGATCATCGACAAGATCCTCGGCTGGCACGAGGTGTACGGACACGACCTGCAGTCGGTCTCCGTGGACGGCTTCGGGCTGAGCCACCAGGAGCAGAAGGAGACGCTGGAGCGGTTCACCGAGGAGATCGCCCCGGTGGTACGGCGCGAGGCGCCGTCGGCGCTCTGGGACTGAGCGATCGGTCACCAGCTGCGGCAGACCCGGTTCATCCGCCTGGTTCGACCCCCATAATGAAGGGAGACATCGGATGTCTTGTTCCGGGGTCTGATCCCGTCCGAATCCAGGAGGACCGTCATGGCTGTCACCGACGAGGCGATCGAGAAGATCAAGGGAATGATCGTCTCGGGTGCGCTACGGCCCGGCGACCGTCTGCCCAAGGAGAGCGAACTCGCGGCGGAACTCGGGCTGTCCCGCAACTCGCTGCGCGAGGCGGTCCGCGCCCTGTCCCTGATCCGCATTCTCGATGTCCGGCAGGGCGACGGTACGTACGTCACCAGCCTCGACCCGCAGCTGCTGCTGGAGGCGCTGAGCTTCGTCGTGGACTTCCACCGCGACGACACGGTGCTGGAGTTCCTGGCAGTCCGCCGGATCCTGGAGCCGGCCGCGACGGCCATGGCCGCGACCCGGATCACCGAGGCCCAACTGGACGCACTGAGCTCCCAGTTGGACGCACTCGGCGCGCAGCCTTCGGTGGAGGAGCTGGTCGCCTGCGACCTGGAGTTCCACCGCGGCATCGTGCAGTCGTCCGGGAACTCGGTGCTCTGTTCCCTGCTCGACGGGCTCTCCGGGCCGACGACGCGGGCCCGCGTCTGGCGCGGCCTGACGCAGGAGGACGCGGTCAGCCGCACGCTGCACGAGCACCGGGCCATCCTGTCGGCGCTGCGGGACCGGGACACGGAGGCTGCGCGGGCGTGGGCGACGGTGCATGTGGCGAGCGTGGAGCAGTGGCTGCGGTCGACGCTGTAACGGCTGCGGCGGGCTTGTTCCCCTGCCCGCTCCCCCCGGCTGGGCCGCATGCCGCTGCGCCGCGCGGGGGCTTCGCCCGGACCCCGCGCCTCGAACGCCGGCGAGGCTGAACTTTTCAGCCTCGCCGGCGTTCGAGGGCGTACGGTTCAGTCCTGCTTCTCACCACTCGCGAAGCGCGAGATGACCAGGGCGACGATGATGATCGCGCCGTTGAGGAACTGGTTCCACAGCGCCGGGACGCCGCCCAGGGTCATCACATTGACCACCAGCTGCAGCGTCAGTACACCGGTCAGCGCACCGAACAGCGTGCCCCGCCCGCCCTTGAGGCTGATGCCGCCGATGACCGCCGCGGCGAACACCTGGAAGATCCAGCCGTTGCCCTGCGTCGCGGCGACCGCCCCGTAGTGGCCGGTGTACAGGATCCCCGCGAAGGCCGCCAGCAGGCCGCCGATGGCGAGCACGATCCACGTGACCCGGTCGACCCGGATGCCCGCGGCCCGCGCCGCCTCCGGGTTGCCGCCGATCGCGTACAACGAGCGTCCGTGGCGAAGCCAGGCCAGCGCCGCGCCGCCGATCGCGAAGAGCACCAGGCAGATCCAGACCGCGGCCGGTGCGCCGAGCCACTCGCTCTTGCCGAGGTAGCGGAACGACTCCGGGACGTCGGTGATGGACTTGCCCTCGGTGATGCCGATGTGCAGGCCGCGCAGCATGGTGAGCATGCCGAGCGTGGCGATGAAGCCGTTGACCCGCAGTTTCAGCATCAGGAAGCCGTTGATCGCACCGATCGCGAGCCCCACCAGCAGACACAGCGGGATCGCCGACCAGCTGGGCAGCAGTCCGAGGCCGGCGAAGCGGCCGCCCTCGGTGGGCAGGACCAGCCACATCGCGACGACCGGCGCGATGCCGATCGTCGACTCCAGCGACAGGTCCATCCGTCCGCAGATGAGGATGAGTGCCTGACCGAGGACCAGCAGGCTGAGTTCGGACGACTGCTGGACGACGCTGATCAGGTTGTCGGAGGTGAGGAACACCGGCGAGACGATGAACCCGATCACCATCAGCACCAGAATCACCGGTACCAGGGAGAAGTCGCTCCACCGGATCAGCCTGAGCCGGCTCAGCGGGCTGTCCTCGCCGAGCCCGCCCTTCGGCCCTCCGTTGATGTCGTCGGCCGCCGGCGGCCGTATCGTGCCGGTCATTCCCTTTCCCCCACACCTTCCATGGCGGCGACGAGTTCCCCGTCGGTCCACCCGCTTGCGAACGCCCCGACCACGCGCCCGTGGAACAGGGCGAGCACCCGGTCACAGACCCGCAGATCATCCAGCTCGTCCGAGACGACGACTGCGGCATTGCCCTCGTCGGCGACCCGCCGGACGACTCCGAGCAGCGAGTCCTTGGACTTGACGTCCACACCCGCGGTGGGCCGGACCGCGACCAGCACGCTCGGCTTGCGGGCCAGTGCGCGGGCGACCACCACCTTCTGCTGATTACCGCCCGAGAGCCCGGCGACGGGCTGTTCCGGGCCCTGTGTCTTGATGTCCAGCGACTCGATCACCGACCGTGCGAACTCCCTTGTCCGAGAGGGCAGTACGGTCCCCCACGGCCCGAGCTGGTCGGTGACCGTGAGCGTGGCGTTCTCGGCGACGCTGCGCCCGAGGACGAGACCCTGGTCGTGCCGGTCCTCGGGGATGTAGCCGATGCCGGCGTCGAGCGCGTGCGGCACGCTGCCGGACCGCACGGTCCTCCCGTGCACGCAGACCGTGCCGCCGGTGGCCTTGCGCATCCCGGCGAGCGTCTCGCCGAGCGCGGTATTGCCGCTGGCCGCGGATCCGGCGAGGCCGAGCACCTCGCCGGGGCGGACCTGAAGGTCCAGCGGCTCGAACTGGCCCTCCAGAGCAAGTCCTTCGGTACGCAGTACGGGCTCCGCCGACTCGTCCCGTACCGCCGCCGACGGACCGCCTGCGTGCCAGCCGGCGGACCCGCTGCCCTGCTCGCCGGTCATCGCCGCAACCAGTTCGGTCTTGGCGAGTTCGGCGACCGGGGCGGTCAGGACATGGCGGGCGTCGCGGTAGACGGTGACCGCGGTGCACAGTTCGTACACCTCCTGCAGATGGTGGGAGATGAACAGGAACGCCACTCCCTGGCTCTGCAGATCCCGGAGCTTGTCGAAGAGCCGGCCGATGCCGCGGGCGTCGAGCTGGGCGGTGGGCTCGTCGAGGACGATCAGCCGGGCGCCGAAGGACAGCGCCCGGGCGATCTCGACGAACTGCCGCTGTTCCACGGCGAGATCCCCGGCCCGGGTGCGGGGGTCGACCTGTACCCCGTACTCGGCGAGGAGCTCCTCCGCGCGCCTGCGGAGCCTCCCCCAGCTGATCCAGCGCGACTCGTCGTCCAGCCGGCCGAGAAAGAGGTTCTCGGCGACGGTCAGATCGGGGACGACCATGGACTTCTGGTAGACGCAGGCGATCCTGGACTGCCAGGCCGTCGTGTCCCCGAAGGCGGGCGCCGGCTCCCCGCCGAACCGGACCGTCCCGGCGTCCGCCTTGTGCAGTCCGGTCAGGACGCCGACCAGGGTGGACTTGCCCGCGCCGTTACGGCCGACGAGGGCATGGGACTCGCCGGGCTGCACAGTGAGCTGCACACCGTCGAGCGCCACGGTGGGCCCGAAGCGTTTGACGACGCCTTCCGCCTGTACGGCAGGTGGTGCCTTTTCCATCAGAACCCTTCTCAGCGAGGCGCTGTAGTAACGTCGATGACCTGCCCTCGGGCGGCGGTCAGGGCTTGGCCGCGTCCCGGCTCTTCGTCGGGAGGGAAGCCCTCTCGGCAACGAGAGGGAGGAGTCACGGCTAGCTCTTCTTCTCTAGCTGATTGGCCCACAGTTTCGGGTCGTCCACGTTGTCCTTGGTCACCAGGGGCGCGGGAAGCTGATCCTCGAAACCATTGGGAATCTTGATGATGTTCGAGTCGTGGTCGGTCGGGCCTTCCTTGAAGGTCTTGCCGTCCAGGGCCGCCTTGGCGTAGTACAGGGCATACTTCGCGTACAGGTCGGCGGGCTGGGAGATCGTGGCGTCGATCTTGCCCGCCCTGATGGCGTCGAACTCCTCGGGGATGCCGTCGTTCGAGATGATCGTGATGTGGCCCGCCGTACCGGCCGGCTTCAGCAGCTTCTTCTGCTCCAGGAGCGCGAGCGTGGGCTGCAGGAAGACACCGCCGGCCTGCATGTAGATGCCGTTGATGTCGGGGTGCGCGGCGAGCGTCGACTGGAGTTTGGCGGACGCCACGTCGCCCTTCCAGTCGGTGGCCAGCTCGAAGACCTTGATGCCCGGGTAGTCCTTGTCCATGCAGGTCTTGAACGCCTCGGACCGGTCGCGGCCGTTGATCGAGGACAGGTCGCCCTGGAACTCGACGACCTTGCCCTTGCCCTTCAGCTGCTCGCCGAGGTACTTGCAGGCGTTGGTGCCGTACGCCTTGTTGTCGGCGCGCACCACCATGTAGACGTTGCCCTTGTCGGGGCGGGTGTCGACGCTGACGACCGGGATCTTCTTGTCGTTCAGCGTGTTCAGTGATTCGGCGATGGCGCCGGTGTCCTGCGGGGCCATGACCACGGCCTTGGCCCCCTGGTCGGTGAAGGTCTGGACGTTGGCGACGAGCTTGCCTATGTCGTTCTGGGAGTTGGTCAGCGGCAGCGCCTTGACCTCGCCCGCCTTGACGCCCTTCTCGATGTAGCTCTGGTAGGAGTTCCAGAAGTCGCTGTCGCTGCGCGGCAGGTCGATGCCGACCTTCCCGGCGCCGGCGCCGTCGTCGGTGGACTCGCGGTTGCAGCCCGCGAGGGCAGTAACGGCCAGCAGCACGGCGCAGGCTGCCGCACTCGTCGTACGCACTCTCATTGGTGTCCCGTCCTTCGTGGAGTACTGGCTCGATGCTCGGTGGGCAAAGACTGGTGGATGGTGCGGCTCAAGGGCTGGTGGAGCGGGGTCAGTCGGCGGCGGGCCGCAGCCGCAGGCCCTGCATGCCGCCGTCGACGGCGAGTGCCGTGCCGGTGACGGAGGCGGCGGCGGGGCTCGCCAGATAGACGATCGCGGCGGCCACCTCGTCGGCCGACACCAGCCGTCCCAGCGGCTGGCGGGCGCTCAGGGCCGCGCGTTCGGCTGCCGGGTCGTCGGCCTGACCGAGAAGCCGGCCGATCCACGGGGTGTCCGCGGTGCCGGGGTTGACACAGTTGACGCGGACTCCTTCGCGGACATGGTCGGCGGCCATGGCGAGAGTCAGCGACAGGACCGCGCCCTTGCTGGCGCTGTACAGGGCGCGCTGCGGCAGCCCGGCGGTCGCCGCGATGGAGCAGGTCTGGGTGATGGAGACGGCGCCGGGGCGGTCGGCGGCCGCACGCCGCAGATGCGGCAGGGCGTGCCGGGCGGTGCGGACCATGCCGAGGACGTTGATGTCCAGGACGCGGGTCCACTCGTCGTCGTCGTTGTCCTCGACGGTGCCGATGGACCCGATGCCCGCGTTGGAGACCAGGGTGTGCAGACCCCCCAGTTCGGCGGCGGCCCGGTCGACCGCGTCGCGTACGGCGTCGTCGTCGGTGACGTCCGCCTTGAGGGCGAGTGTGCCCGCGGGGGCGCCGGCGGTCTCCCGGTCGAGTACGGCGACGTTCGCGCCGCGCTCCAGCAGCAGGGTCGCGACGGCGGCCCCGATGCCGGAGGCGCCGCCCGTCACCAGGGCGGACATCCCGTCGAAGTCCCTTGTACCGGTCATCGGTTGGCCTCCTCAGGCGTGCGGCGGGCCTGCCATACGGGGCCCTCCGGATAGCGGTGTGCGGTGATCGACGCGGGGAGCATACGGGCGGAGAAGCCCGGGGAACACGGGGTGACATAGCGCCCCCCTTCGATCACGGCGGGGTCGGCGAAGTGTTCGTGGAGGTGGTCGACGTACTCGATCACGCGGTTCTCCCAGCTGCCGGAGACGGCCACGTAGTCGAACATCGACAGGTGCTGCACCAGCTCGCACAGGCCGACGCCGCCCGCGTGCGGGCAGACCGGTACGCCGAATTTGGCGGCGAGCAGCAGGATCGCCAGGTTCTCGTTGACGCCCGCCACGCGCGCGGCGTCGATCTGGACGAAGTCGACGGCGCCGGCCTGGAGCAGCTGCTTGAACACGACGCGGTTGGCGACGTGTTCGCCGGTGGCGACCTTGACCGGCTGGCCGGCCCGGACGGCGGCGTGGCCGAGGATGTCGTCGGGACTGGTCGGTTCCTCGATCCAGTGCGGGTCGTACGGCGCGAGCGCGGTCATCCACTCCACCGCGTCGGGGACGTCCCACCGCTGGTTGGCGTCGACGGCAATCCTGATGTCCGGTCCGACGGCTTCCCGGGCCAGGGCGAGTCTGCGGACGTCGTCGCCGAGGTCTCCGCCGACCTTCAGCTTGATCTGGGTGAAGCCGTCGGCGACGGCCTCTTTCGCCAGTCGGACCAGCTTGTCGTCGGAGTAGCCGAGCCAGCCGGGCGAGGTGGTGTACGCGGGGTAGCCCTCGGCGCGCAGCCGTTCGGCACGCTCGGTGCGGCCCGGTTCGGCGGCTTGCAGGATTTCGAGGGCCTCGTCGGGGGTGAGGACGTCGGTGAGGTAGCGGAAGTCGACGAGGGAGACGAGCTCCTGCGGCGTCATTTCGGAGAGGAACTGCCAGACGGGTCTGCCCGCCTGCTTGGCGGCCAGGTCCCAGGCGGCGTTGACGACCGCGCCGGCCGCCATGTGCATCACGCCCTTCTCGGGGCCGAGCCAGCGCAGTTGCGAGTCATGGGTGAGCTCGCGGTACAGCGCGCCGAGATCGGCCGCGGTACGGGGCGCCGGGCGCCCGATCATGTACGGGCGCAGCGCTTCGATGGCCGCTGCCATGACCTCGTTGCCACGTCCGATGGTGAAGCAGAAACCATGGCCCTCGACGGCGGTTCCTGCTTCGTCCGAACCGTGCGGGGTATCGCTACGCAGGACGACATAGGCGGCGGAGTAGTCGGGATCGGGGTTCATGGCGTCCGAGCCGTCCAGTTGCTCCGAGGTCGGAAAGCGGATGTCGTGGACCTCGAAGTCCGTGACGGTCTGACTCATGTGCGCCCCCAGGGGAATAACATCGGACCTCTGTTCCGGTCATCCGATGTATAGCGGTGCGACAGCCCCAACGTCCAGAGTTGAGACGAAATCCCCGGGGCACAGCTCGGATGAATTCGGAGACTGATGCCCTGGTTGGACTCGTGACGCACCCCGTGGGGGCAGATTCACCCGGCCGTGCGCAGGGGCTGCGGCGAGCGAGGCCGGAAGCCGTAAGGTTGGTGCGTACGCAAGGGAACTTCGGAAGGAGGCCTGGGTGATCGAGCTCGAGGGGGTTCCCGAGCTGATCGACCCGGTCATGGTGGCCGCGTTCGAGGGATGGAACGACGCAGGTGACGCCGCTTCCACAGCGGTCGCGCACCTGGACCGGGAGTGGAAGGGCGAGGTGTTCGCGGCGCTCGACGCCGAGGACTACTACGACTTCCAGGTCAACCGGCCGACGGTCTGGCTGGACGGCGGGGTACGCAAGATCACCTGGCCCACCACCCGGCTCTCCGTGGTCCGCGTCGGCGGGGACAAGCCCCGCGATCTCGTCCTGGTCCGCGGCATCGAGCCGTCGATGCGCTGGCGCTCGTTCTGCAACGAGCTCCTGGGCTTCGCCCATGAGCTGGGCGTGGAGATGGTGGTGGTCCTGGGCGCGCTGCTCGGCGACACCCCGCACACCCGCCCCGTGCCGGTCAGCGGAGTCACCTCCGACCCGGATCTGGCGCGGACCATGGACCTGGAGGAGACCCGGTACGAGGGCCCGACGGGCATCGTCGGCATCCTCCAGGAGGCCTGCACGCATGCCGGTGTGCCCGCGGTGAGCCTGTGGGCGGCGGTGCCGCACTATGTGTCGCAACCGCCCAACCCGAAGGCGACCATGGCGCTGCTGAACCGGCTGGAGGACCTGATCGGGCTGCGCATCCCCTTGGGCGAGCTGCCCGAGGACGCGCGGGCCTGGCAGGTCGGGGTCGACCAACTGGCCGCCGAGGACAGCGAAGTGGCCGAGTATGTGCAGACGCTGGAGGAAGCCAGGGACACCGCGGAGCTTCCCGAGGCATCGGGCGAGGCCATCGCCCGGGAGTTCGAGCGGTATCTGCGGCGCCGGGACGGCGCGCCCGGCCAGGCGCCTGGCGGGCATGCGACGGAGAGCGGCGACGCCTCGTATCTGCGCGACACGTCGAGCGGCCGGACCAGGCCGCCGAAGCCGCCCAAGCCGGGGCCGCCGCCGGGGGCCACGGGCGAGTCCGCTCAGGACCAGTCCTCCGACGACGACACCGGTCCCGGTCCCGAGGATTCATCAGATTCATCGGAGGACTGAGGAACGGCCCGGCCGTCTGTCACGGCCGTTCGAGCGCCGGGCGGGTCAGACCCGCCCGGCGCTCCGCTGTCAGGAACAGCTGAACCGCGCCGCGGCCCAGTCCCCGTGGTCACCGGTCTTGGAACCGTTGGTGTCGGTGACCTTCAGGTGCACATGGCGCGCACCGGCGACGTCCACCTCGACCGGCACGGTCGCCGACGCCCCGGTCACCTTCGGCGACGTCCACAGCACCTTGCCGTCCGCCTCGACGGAGAACGCCACTTCGCCGTAGCCGTTGATCTCGTCGTCGATCCCCGCGTCGGCCGTGAACGTGGTGCAGCGCCCACCGAGATAGACCTCGATGTCCGAGTCGGCGTGGGAGCCGACCCCCTTCTCGTACGTCTTCCCGGCGAGGGTGAGGGTGTGCCCGTCGGCCGCGCCCGACTCTCCGTTGCTGCGGTCGCGCTCGGCCGGCCCGTAGCCGTTGGCCGACTTCAGCCAGACCATGTCGTTCGCCCACGTGTCGGCGGTCGGGGGCTGAGGCATCACCCCGGCCGCGAACCGCTGGACCGTGGTGCGGGCTTCACCCGCCGCCCGGTAGCGGGCGACCGCGGTGATCCGGGCCTCCCCGGCCACGGCGTCCTTCGCCGGAGTGACCGCCAGCTCGACCCGCCAGGTGGTGCCCGCAGGGATCCGGTCCACGGTCCTCGCCGGGGTGACCTGCCAGCCCTCGGGGACGTCCAGGGTGACCGCGGCGCCCGTCACATCAGCGCTGCCCGCCGTCACATCGACGGCCACGGTGACTTCGACTCCCGCTCCGACCTCCTGCCCGTCCGGTGCGGAGACGACGGCCGTGGCGGACGCCTTCTTGCCGCCGACGGCGCTGGTGTCCTCCAGCTTCAGGCTGAACTCCCGGTCCGTGCTCAGCGGCGTGGTCTTGATCTTCACCACACCACCGCGGTCGTCCTGGTCGTACCACCAGCCCTGCTTCGCGGTCCTGTACGCGGCCGCGGAGCCCAGCCGGGGCAGTGTGCCGTTCAGCTCGACGGCGCGCGGCGCCGACCCGGTGTGCACGCTGAACTCGTACGGCCGCCTGCGCTGCTTGCCGGTGAAGTCCCCCTTGCTCTCACCGATGTCCACGGTGATGTCGCCCGCGCCCCGGACGGGTGCACCGACGTCCGCCCGCTGGGTGGCGTACTTGCCGTCGCGGTGCCGGCGGGTGACGCCGTCGTCGTCGTACAGCGTGAAGGAGGACCTGCCCTGCGGGTAGATGTCCCAGGCCAGCGCGGAGTCGCTCGTGCGGTCCTGGTACGAGCGGATGCCCGGCCACATCGGCACACTGGCGCCGGCCTTCACGAAGAGCGGCAGGGTGTCCAGCGGGGCACTGTAGTGGTCGACGGTGGTCGGCCCCTCGTACGTCCGGCCGCTCCAGTAGTCGATCCAGGTGCCCTTCGGCAGATAGATCCCGTCGCGCCGGGTGCTGTCCTGGTAGACGGGTGCGACGAGGAAGTCCTCGCCGGACAGGAACTCGTACTTCGCCGCGTCCGTCGCCGCCTTGGGGTCGTCCGGGTATTCGAGGACGAGCGGGCGGACCATGCCGACGCCGGTCTTGGTCGCCTCGTGTGCGTACGAGTACTGGTACGGCAGCAGCGACTCCTTGAGCTTGAGGTAGTCGCGGTTGATGGTGGTGTACGGCTCGCCGTACCGGTAGGGCTGCTTGTCGCTGGGCGCCCAGCCGTCCATGGTCATCGTGGTGCCGAGGAACATCTTCCACTGCAGGTCACGGGTGTACGTCTTGGCGCTGCCGCCGAAGATGCCGTCCACGTCGCCGGTGGTGTAGGCGAGGCCGGACATCGTGGCGCCCGCGTAGGTCGGGATCTGCCAGCGGATGTAGTCCCAGGTCCCGTACTGGTCACCGGACCACTGGACGCCGCAGCGCTGTGCGCCCGACCAGCTCTCGGGGGCATAGGTGAAGCCGCGGGCGTCGCTGTTGTCCTCGATGCCCTTGTACGCGTCCTTGCAGCCGTCGAGAGCGAACTTGTAGCCCGAGCCGACCCAGGCGACATCGAGCTTGGCGACCCGCTGACCGGCCCTGACCTGGTCGGCGATCTTGTCGATGCCGTCCTCGGTCCACAGCCCGAGCTGCATGCCGCGGTCCTGGAGGCCCTTGGAGGTCTCGGCGAGGTCCTCGTAACCGCAGCCGTAGCCGTCGTTGACGAGCATCCAGCCGTTCGGCATGTCGTGCTCGACGTAACCGTCGGCGACCTTCAGAGCGTCCAGGGTGCGGCGCTCGCCGCGGTTGGCGTTGTGCAGATAGCAGTCGGCGTCGCCGATCTCCATTCCGTACACGGGCGGCAGGAAGGGCTTGCCGGTGAGCTTCGTGTACTGGCCGATGACGTCCTTGGCATCGCCGCCGGCGAAGTAGTAGGCGTCGAAGCGCTGTTCCTGCGCGCTGGTGGTCACCGGGTCGGTGAACGCGTAGGTGTTGGGTGCGTACGTGTTGCGGAAGACGCCGTATCCGGCCGAGGAGAGGTAGAACGGCACGGAGTTGGGGTGGCCTCCGTCGTCCCAGTTGTAGTCGACGCCGACCTCGACGGTCTGGCCGCGGTGCGAGGTGTTGCCGCGGCCGTTCTGCATCCCGGCGCCGTAGAACTGCTCGTCGGCGCCGCGGGCCAGGGTCTGGGTGGTCCGCTTCCCGTCCCAGCTCAGCCCCGTCACCTCGGACCAGACGAGGCTGCCGTCGGCCCGCCGGAGTTCGAAGCGCAGCGGCGCCTTGTAGGCGCGCAGCGTGATGCTGCCGGTGGAGAGTTCGTAGCGGTCGCTCCTCTCCCTCCACCGGGTGTGCGGCGGGGCGCCCTGCGGCAGGACTATGTCGTCGCCGGTCGGGTCGGAGAACGTACCGTCCGGAGCCAGTTCGATGCGGAAGGTCTCGGCGGAGACGAAGCTGACGCGGGCCTCGGCGGCGCCGGCTTCGAGGTGGTAGACGGGCCCGTCGGCGGAGAAGCCGGTGAGATCACCGACCGTCGTGGCGTCGGGCTCGGCCGACTCGGCCTGTGCGCTTCCAGGTCCCGCGAAGACGGCGACCAGTCCCAGCAGAGCTGCAACTGCCGCCACTCTGATGCGCGTTGATGATTGCATAGAGCGCTTTTAGCGCAGCCGCGAGCATTTGACCACGGACAAAACGGGACCGGCCCCGAACTTCGTGGAGAAGTCCAAGGCCGGTCAGCAGACGGAAACAGACAGGTGGTTACAACGTGCTAGAGCGCGACGCCCAGCAGCGCGTCGACGGTGCGCGAGACGAGGCCGGGTGCGCCCTCGTCGGTACCGCCCTCGGCGTTCTGGCGCTCGGCCCAGCGGTCGACGGCGGCCAGGGCGGCCGGGGCGTCCAGGTCGTCGGCGAGGGCCTCGCGGACCTCCTCGACCAGGGCGTCGGCGGACAGCCCGTCGGGTCGGGAGACGGCGGCACGCCACCGTCCGAGCCGCTCGACGGCGTCGGCGAGCACCCGGTCGGTCCACTCCCAGTCCGACCGGTAGTGGTGCGAGAGGAGGGCCAGCCGGATCGCGGCCGGGTCCACACCGTCCCGGCGCAGCGCCGACACGAAGACCAGGTTGCCCCGGGACTTCGACATCTTCTCGCCGTCCAGGGCGACCATTCCGGCGTGCACGTACGCCTGTGCGAACGGGTGCTCGCCGGTCAGCACCTGGGCGTGCGAGGCGCCCATCTCGTGGTGCGGAAAAGCAAGGTCGGACCCGCCTCCCTGGACGTCGAAGCCCATGCCGAGGTGGTCCAGGGCGATGGCCACGCACTCGATGTGCCAGCCGGGCCGGCCCGGGCCGAGCGAGGCCCCGTCCCAGCTCGGCTCGCCCTCACGGGCGGCCATCCACAGCATCGGGTCGAGCGGGTTCTTCTTCCCCGGGCGCTCCGGGTCGCCGCCGCGCTCTGCGGAGAGCAGCCGCATCGCCTCGGCGTCCAGGTTGGACACCTCGCCGAAGTGCGGGTCGGCCTCGACGGAGAAGTACACATCGCCGTCGAGCTCATAGGCGGCGCCGGCGTCCCGGAGCCGTTCGACGAGCGGGACGATGCCGGGTATCGCCTCCACCGCGCCGATGTAATGCTTCGGCGGAAGCATGCGCAGGGCGGTCATGTCCTCGCGGAAGAGGGCCGTCTCGCGTTCGGCGAGCTCGGTCCAGTCCTGACCGTCGCGCACGGCCCGCTCCAGCAGCGGATCGTCCACGTCGGTCACATTCTGGACATAGTGAACCTGCCGCTTGGTGTCGAGCCACACGCGCTGAACGAGGTCGAACGCGTTGTAGGTCGCCGCATGACCCATGTGGGTCGCGTCGTACGGCGTGATGCCGCAGACGTAGATGCGGGCGACGGGACCGGGGTCAAGGGTGATCCGTCCGCCGGTCGCGGTGTCGTGGATCCGAAGGTCGCGGCCCTTGCCAGGCAGGGCGGGGACCTCAGAAGCGGGCCAGGCATGCATGTCATGAGCGTAACCGGACGTTGCTTCCGGATACGAACCGGATGCGGGATCCTGGCCGGAGAGGCGGTCTTGCGCGTGCAGGGTGTTCTCTCTCCACCCCGCCCCTTCCCCGCCGGGGCACGGCCCCGAACCCCCTGAAAGAAGCCCTCGAACGCCGGGGGCCGAAAAGATGTCCTCGGTCGCCGGACCCGCCCGATGTGGCCACCCCAGCAGTTTCAGCCGGACCGGCCGTCCCGGCTGCTCGCGCCCTCCGGCATCGGAGAAGCGGGGTCCGGGGCGGAGCCCCGGTTCCGGGAAGGGCGGACAGGGGAACAGCAATGCCCCGCTCGTCACACCGGCGGCCACGGTATGGACGGCCACCCCCCACTCGGTTCCGGATGCCGTCCCGCCACCCGCAACCCCTCCACCCTCCCCCGCAACGCATCGACCTCCACCGCAGTGATCAGCTCCGCCAGTCGAGTGACCAGCGCCGTCCCCGGCACGAGCTCCTCCGCCAACCGCCCCAGCACCCCGACGGCCTCGGTCGTCAACCGCTCGCCCGCCCACCCCCACAGCAGCGTGCGCAGCTTGTCGTCCGCGTTGAATGTCACACCGTGGTCGATGCCGTACAGCCGGCCGCCCGGCGCGGGCAGCAGGTGACCGCCCTTGCGGTCGCCGTTGTTGATCACCGCGTCGAGCACCGCGATCCTCCGCAGCCGCGGGTCGTCCGCGTGCACCAGCAGGGCCGTCTTCCCCTCGCCCACCTCGGCAAGGGCGACAGCCTTCCACCCGTCCGCCGGCTCCTCGTCCTCGACGAGCGCCAGCAGCGGTGGCTCACCGCCCGCCGCGTCCTCGGCCGGCGCCTCGATCCACAGCTGGCACATGCCCTCCCCGTACGGCCCGTCCCTGAGCACGGTCGGCGGCACCAGCCCCCACCCCGTCACCTCGGAGATCTCGTACGCGGCCACCTCCCGCTGGGCGAGCGTGCCGTCGGGGAAGTCCCACAGCGGCTGTTCCCCGGCGACGGGCTTGTAGACGCAGGTACGCTCCTCGCCCTCGTACACGACGGCGCAGTAGAGCACCGCGTTGGATGCCCCCCGGACCTGGCCGAGGACGGTGAGCTGCCCCTTGGTGAGCAGGGTGACCAGCTCGGCGTCCGTCAGGCTCCCCGGCGGTATCCGTTCTGGCGCGGGCATACGTGTCCTTCCGGGTCGAGCGGCAGGCTGCACAGCGGGCACGGCGGACGACCGGCGTTGACGACGTCCAGGGCGCGCTTGGCGAACGCGCGGGCCTGCGCACCGCTGAGCCGGACCCGGAGCATCGGCGGACCGTTCTCCTCGTCCTGCAGCATCCGCTCCTCGGCCTCCGCGAGATCGTCGTCGGAGTCCGCGTCCAGTTCGACCAGGGCCTGCGCCTCGACGATCATGCGCTGTTCCTCGCCGTCCCAGGCGAGTGCCATGGTGCCGACCCGGAACTCCTCCTCGACGGGCGCGTCGAGGGGCGCGGTGTCGGTGACATCCATGGGCGCCACGGCGGGCACCGGTGAATTGCCGCCGGTCCGCCGCACCACCTCGTCGAGGAGTTCGTCGATCCGTTCGGCGAGTGCGGCGACCTGGGTCTTCTCCAGGGCCACGCTGGTGACACGTCCGCCTGAGGAGGCCTGCAGGAAGAACGTACGACGTCCAGGCAGCCCGACCGTACCGGCCACGAAGCGGTCCGGGGGGTCGTAGAGGAACACCTGACGGGACACGTCCTGTCTCCCTTGAGTATTGACGGCAAATGAGGGGCGGCCGGGGTCCGGGGAGTCCCCCGGCAAGGGCGCCTACGGCGCGTCCACCCTACTGCCCGGAGCGATCACGGCGCCCCAGCGCCGCCCCCGACCGTCGCATCCGTATCCGCATCGGTCCCTGCGCTCTGCTCGCGCGGCTCCAGCGAGGCGAAGTCCCCGGTGTCGCCGAGCCGCAACAGGAAGGGCCGCAGCCGGGTGTACCGGATCGCAGTGACCGAGCAGGGTTCGGCCTGGATCCGCTGGAAGAGGTCGAGGTGCATCCCGAGCGCGTCGGCGACGAGGGACTTGATGATGTCGCCGTGCGAGCACATCACGTACACGGCTCCGTCGCCGTGCTCGGCCTCGATCCGGGCGTTCCAGTCCCGTACCGCGTCGACTGCACGCGCCTGCATGGCGCGCATCGACTCACCGCCGGGGAACGCCGCGGCCGAGGGGTGCTGCTGCACGACGGCCATCAGCGGCTCGTCGGTGAGTTCCGCGAGTTTGCGCCCCGCCCAGTCGCCGTAGTCGCACTCGCTGATCCGCTCCTCGGTGTGCAGCGGCAGCCCGGGCCGGGCGTCGAGCAGCGGCTGCAGGGTCTCCCGGCACCGCTGCAGGGGGCTGCTGACGGCGGCGGCGAGGGGCAGTGAGGCGAGTCGCCCGGGCAGCGCGGCGGCCTGCGCGGCACCGCGCTCGTCGAGCGCGACACCGGGGGTCCGGCCCGCAAGCACCCCGGCCGTGTTGGCGGTGGAGCGTCCGTGGCGTACGAGGATCAGGGTGGGCATACCGGCCAGCGTAGGCCGACGCTCCCGGGAAGGTGCGTCAGGGGCCGGAGCAGGGAAGAATGCGCGCCGTGATTGTGGACTGTGCCATCTACCGGGACGGGCGTCGTACCGACGGACCCGCCGATTTCTCCGATGCCCTCGACGAGGCACGGGCCGCCGGGGACGCTTTTCTCTGGATCGGACTGCATGAGCCCACGGAGAAGGAGTTCGACCTCGTCAGCAGCGAGTTCGGGCTGCACCCGCTGGCTGTGGAGGACGCGCTGCGCGCGCACCAGCGGCCCAAGCTGGAGGTGTACGACGACTCCCTGTTCGTGGTGATCAAGCCGGTGGTGTACGAGCCGGAGGGCGACACGGTCGCCACCGACGACCTGATGGTCTTCATAGGCGATTTGTTCGTCGTGACGGTCCGGCACGGGGAGGGTGCGCCCCTCGCCGAGGTACGCCGTCGGCTGGAGGCCGAACCGGAGGTGCTCAAACACGGGCCGACCGCGGTGCTGTACGCGGTCAGCGACGCCGTCGTCGACCACTACATCGATGTGGCCGCCGAGCTCCAGGTCGACCTGGAGGAGCTGGAGACCGAGGTGTTCGCACCGAGCAGCAGCGTGGACACCAAGAACACCGCATCGCGCATCTACACCTTCAAGCGGCAGGTGCTGGAGTACCGCCGGGCCACCGGTCCGTTGAGCGCGCCCATGGGTCGGCTGGCGGGCGCCAGTGTGCCGTTCGTCGACGAGCACTCGCAGCCGTTCTTCCGGGACGTGAGCGACCATCTGACGCGCGCCAACGAGCATGTGGAGGGGCTGGACCGGCTGCTCTCCGACATCCTGTCCGCACATCTGGCGCAGACGGGGCTGCGCCAGAACGACGACATGCGGAAGATCTCGGCCTGGGCGGCCATGGCTGCCGTGCCGACCATGGTGGCGGGGATCTACGGCATGAACTTCGACCACATGCCGGAGCTGCACTGGGTGTGGACCTATCCGACGGTGATCGTGCTGATGGGCTGTGCGGTCTTCGGCCTGTATCGCCTGTTCAAGCGCCGCGGCTGGCTCTGAGGCGGCAGACGGACCTTGCGACGCGGGCGGACGGACGCCCGACGGACGTCCCGGACGGTGCGGCTCAGGCGTACTCGGGCGCCGGGACCGGCGGGCCGCCCAGCGCGTCGGGCCGCTCGGGCGGTGCCAGGCTGACCATGCGCCGCCAGCCGACGAGGCGTTCGTACGCGTAGACGGCTCGGATCCCGGCGGCCAGCACCGCCACCTTGGTCCGCGGCCAGCCCAGGATGCGGCCCATGCGGTCCATCACCGCGAGGCTGACGTCGCGGTACACCCGGATCTCGGTGAGAGCGCACTCCCGCAGGATGCGCTGGATCGTACGGCCGTGCCCGGACCGGGCGAGGCGGAGCAACTCCTCGTGGCAGTAGGACAGATGGTTGTCCTCGTCGTTCGAGATCATCTTCACCGCGCGGCCCAGGTCGGGGTGGTCGGCAAAGTATCTGAGGAGCAGTTGCATCTGTTCGGAGGCGCGCTGCTCGGTGACTCTGCTGTGCGCGAGATACGTGATGATGTCCTGCTCGGTGAGCGGTTCGTCGCGGTTCAGCTGCTCGTGGGCGAGGCCGATGCCGTGCTTCTCCAGGAGCATCGTGTAATCGGTCTCGTGCGGCACCTCGACCGGCCGCAGACCGCGCCTCTTCAGCAGGGCATGGAAGATCCGGCCGTGCTTGTCCTCGTCGGCGCCGTGCCGGGCGATCTTGGGCACCAGGGCACGCTGGCTCTCGGGGGCGAGGGCCGCGATGCGGCCGTTCTCCCAGCCGCCCTGGGACTCGCCTCCGGCGGCGATGGAGCAGAAGAGCCGGAACGACTCGTCGTTGTCGAGAATCTCCTGGAACAGGTTCTTTGCCGAGAGCATCGCTGGCGCCTCCGTGCCGGTGTCCGCAGAAGGAAAGTCAAATGCGCTACGGCGAAGTAGGCAACAGGAGCCAGGTGCGACAGGGCCGAACGGGCGGATCGCGTAACCGATGACGGCGTGGCGCGTTGTGCTGCGTAACGGCCGTGGCGGGGAAGACCCCCGAGCCCCCACCACGGCCGTAGTGATGTCCGCGCAGGCGTTACGCGAGGCCGGACAGCTCCAGGGCGTCCGTACCGGCGCGCAGGGCGGCGAGCCGCTCGTCGAGCGTGAAGCCGGCCGGGGCGAGGGTCAGCGTGGTGACACCGGCGGCGGCGTAGGCCTGCATCCGCTCGGCGATCCGCTCGACCGAACCGAGCAGCGTGGTCTGGTCGATCAGCTGGTGCGGTACGGCGGCCGCGGCGCCGCTCTTGTCGCCGGACAGATACTTGTCCTGGATCTCGGCGGCTTCCTTCTCATACCCCATGCGCTGGGCGAGCTGGTTGTAGAAGTTCTGCTTGCGGCTGCCCATGCCGCCGACGTACAGCGCGGTGTACGGGCGGAACATGTCGGCGAGCCCGTTGATGTCGTCACCGACGGCCAGCGGCAGCGTCGGGCAGACGTCGAAGCCCTCCATGGTCTTCCCGGTCTTCTCGCGGCCCGCCCTCAGGTGCTTCACGGCGGTGTCCTCGAGGTGTTCGGCGGACGGGAAGATCAGCAGCGCACCGTCGGCGATCTCGCCGGTCTGTTCCAGGTTCTTCGGGCCGATCGCGGCGATGTAGAGGGGAATGTGCTCGCGCTGCGGGTGGACGGTCAGCTTGATGGGCTTGCCCGGGCCGTCCGGGAGCGGGAGCGTCCAGTGCTCGCCCTCGTACGAGAGCCGTTCGCGGGACATCGCCCGGCGGACGATCTCCACGTACTCACGGGTGCGGGCCAGCGGCTTGTCGAACTTGACGCCGTACCAGCCCTCGGAGACCTGCGGTCCCGACACGCCGAGGCCGAGGCGGAACCTGCCGCCGGAGAGCGAGTCGAGGGTGGCGGCGGTCATCGCCGTCATGGCAGGCTGACGGGCCGGGATCTGCATGATGGCGGAGCCGACGTCGATGGACTCGGTCTGCGCGGCGACCCAGGTCAGCACGGTCGGGGCGTCGGAGCCGTACGCCTCGGCCGCCCAGCAGACGTCGTAGCCGAGCCGGTCGGCCTCCTGGGCAACGGCGAGGTTGTCGCCGTCCATGCCCGCGCCCCAGTAACCGAGATTGATGCCGAGCCGCATAGCCGCTCCCCTTACTGATCAGTAACGTCCCTGTGCCGGGGACTCTAGCGCGCGGCAACGGGATCCGGCAGTGGTGACCTGGCCGCTGGTTGTCCACAGGCTTCCGCCGAGTGGGGCTCTGGCCAGTAATCTCAGCGCCCATGGAGCAGAGGCATCTCGGCCGCACCGGCCTTCGCGTGTCCCGGATCGGGCTCGGCACCCTCACCTGGGGCCGGGACACCGACGAGCACGACGCTGCCGAACAGCTGAAGGCCTTCTGGGAGGCGGGCGGCACGCTGGTCGACACAGCCGATGTGTACGGCGGTGGCGAGGCCGAGTATCTGCTGGGCCGGCTCGTCGAGGGGCTGGTGCCGCGGCACGATCTGGTCATCGCCACGAAGGCGGGCAGTGTCGCCGATCCCTACCGCCGTTTCAACGGCTCGCGCGGGCATCTGCTGGCCGCGCTGGACGCCTCGCTGGAGCGGCTCGGTACGGACTACGTGGACTTGTGGCAGGTCCACGCCTTCGACCCGGTGACCCCGCTGGAGGAGACCCTTCAGGCGGTGGACCTGGCGGTGTCCACCGGCCGCGCCCGGTACGCGGGGGTGTCCAACTTCTGCGGCTGGCAGCTGGCCAAGGCGGCGACCTGGCAGCTCGCCTCGCCCGGGGTGCGCACCCGGCTGGCCAGTACGCAGATGGAGTACTCACTGCTGCAGCGGGGCGTGGAGCGCGAGGTGCTGCCGGCCGCACTCGATCTGGGCGTGGGGCTGCTGCCGTCGTCCCCGCTGGGCCGCGGGGTGCTGACCGGCAAGTACCGGACGGGCACCCCGGCGGACTCGCGCGGCGCCTCGGAGCTGCTGGCCCCGTTCGTCGAGCCGTATCTCGACGACCCCGCGAGCCGCATCGTGGACGCGGTGGCGACCGCGGCCGACGGTCTGGCCACGACGACCCTGCAGGTGGCGCTCGCCTGGGTCCGGGACCGGCCGGGAGTGGTGGCTCCGATCGTCGGCGCGCGCAACGCGCAGCAGCTCATGGAGGCACTGTCAGTGGAGACCCTTAGTCTTCCTGACGAGATCTGCCAGGCGCTCGACGATGTGTCGGCGCCCGTGCACCGCTATCCCGACCAGGACTGGAGCACGCTGTGACTGCGCTTCCCCGGGGGGAAACCCCCGGCCCCTCGGCCGCCGCCGACGACGACACCGCTGCCGCCGCACCCGACCCGTCCGCCGAGGACGGGGGAGGCGACACGAGCGGGACGGCGACGGACACCGAGGCGGAGGAGACAGAAGGGACGGACGCGGCCGGTGCAGCGGACTCCACCGACGCCGCCGATGGCGAGGCGGCCGCCGCCGCGCCCTCCGAGGCCGCGGCCGAGCTCGCCGCCCAGCGTGAGCTGCGGGAGCGGATCGAGAAGCGCAAGGCCGAGAAGGACGGTCCCATCGCGGCCGGCGCCAAGCTGAGCGGACCGGCCGCCGACCTGCTGGCGGCGGTACGTGCCGTGGAGAGCGGCGAGAAGCCCGGTGCGGCGTTCTTCGACGCGTCCGCGCCCGCCCCCCGCCGGGCCGCTCCCGCACCCGCACCCGCGCCGGTGCGCCCCCGCGCACCCGAGCCGGTCCGCGCGCCGCAGGGCGCCTCGGCGGAGGCAGTCGCCGCGGTGTCGGCCGTGCTGGCCGAGGGCGGGGCTCCGAAGGCTCTGGCGGGCCCGGCGGCACAGACGCTCGGCGCTCAGGCGGCCGAGGCGCTGCGTGAGGATCCATGGCAGCTGCTGGCCGTCGCCGGAGTCCGGCCGGAGCAGGCCGACGGCTTCGCACGGGCGCTGCTGGGCGCCGCCTGCGGTCCGGACGACGAGCGGCGGACGGCGGCGCTGGTCTGCTGGCTGCTGGAGCGCGCCGCGCTGCAGGGGCACACCGCGCTGGACGCCTCTGCGGTGCGTGCCGCGCTCGCCGAGCGTGCGGTGACCGACCCCGAGGCAGCCGTGCAGCACGCTGTCGCCGAGGGCGTCGTGCTGGTGTTCCAGGAGGGTCTGGACGAGCTGGACGACGAGGGGGCCGAGGAGCTCGCGGAGTCCGGCGAGCACGCCGAGGACGCCGAGGACGGCGCCGGCGCCGGGGCCGGGCAGGAGCCGCCACAGGTGCTGCTCGGCCTCGACCGGTACGCGCTCGCCGAGGAGAGTCTCGCCGACGGTCTGGCCCGGCTGGTCAACGCCTGTGAGAAGGACGCCGACTGGTCGGAGGCGGCCGCGGCCGCCGGTTCTCCGTCGGCCGCCGAGCTGATCCGCACGGTCGCCGCCGTTGGTCTCGTCGCGCACACCGGCGGCGAGGCGGCCAGGGCCGAACCCGCCGCGCTGATCACTGCCGCCCGTTCCCTCGGGCTGCGGGCCATCGGCGCCGCCCACAGCCTGGACGGCAGACGGCGGCTGGCCGAGGCGCTCGACGACCCGTCGGCGGCCGTCACCCTCACCGGACTGCTCTCCGGTGCGGATGGCCCGGGCCGGGACGAGGACGGAGCGATCGCCGTCGACGTAATGGTCGTGCTGGACGCCCCGCAGCTGGATGTCGAGACGGCCGCGATCCTGGTGGAGTCGCTCGCCGACGGCACCAGGCTGGTGCTGAGCGGCGATCCGGGGGTGCTGGGCTCGGCCGGCGCGGGCCGGGTGTTCGCGGATGTGCTGGCCGCCCGCGCGTGCCCGCAGGTCGTCTCCCGTACGCCGGATCCCGGTCCGATCGGCGAGCTGGTCTCCGGCATCGGCATCGGTGAGCTGAACCAGGTGGAAGCGCCCGGCAAGGAAGTGGTGATCGTCCCGGTGCACGACGCGGGCGAGGCGGTGCACCGCACCGTGCAGCTGGTCGCCGACTCGGTGCCGCGCGCCATCGGCGTACCGCCGGCGGACACGCAGGTGATCACCGTCGGGCACGGCGGCTCGGCAGGCACCCGGGCGCTCAACGCGGCGCTCAAGCAGCGGCTGAACGCCGGTCCCGGGCGGTTCGGCGGTTTCGACCCGGGTGACAGGGTCGTGCACGTCCCGACGCCCGGCAGAACGGTCCCCGGTGTGGTCGTCTCGGCCGACGCCGAGGGCCTGCATCTGGACTGCGCGGGCACGCCGGTCGTCGTACCGCAGGAGCGGGTGGAGTCGTCGGTACGCCACGGCTGGGCCCTCAGCGCCCACCAGGCGGCCGGAATGCGGTGGCCGGCGGTGGTCGTCGTGCTGCCCGGTGACGCCGCGCAGGGGCTGAGCCGGGCGTGGGTGTACACGGCGTTCAGCCGTGGGGAGCGGCATCTGTCCGTGGTGCACGGGGTGGACCAGGCGCTGCCGCGCGCGGTGGCCCAGTCCCCGTCCCAGGACCGCACGACCCGGCTGCGCGCCCTGCTGGAGGCGCTGCCGACGGCCACTGGCTAGCACCGGAGGACCGGAGGACCGCACAGGACAGCGGTCAGGTCCTCCGGCTCGTCGGCGAGGGGATCAGGAGCTGTCGGCCGCCAGGTCGTCCAGCTCCTCGTCGAGGTCCTCCTCGTCGAAGACGGAGCTGACGTCGAAGCGGCAGACCACCAGCTGCGGGTCGGCCTCGTCGAAGGGGGCGCTGAGCCACTCCCCCGCCTCGGAAAGCTCCTCGGCCGCCGAGACCCAGAGCGTGGAGTCGCCCTCCTCCAGGCCGAACTCCTGATGCCGGGAGGCGATCTCGTCCGGTTCGTACTCGCCGAAGAGCACACCGAGCGCCGCATGGACACTGGCTCCGGCCACGGCGCCGGTCCCTGTGCCGCGGTCGCCCGGGTCCGCGTCGGCGATCCGCTGCGCCTGTGCGAGCAGCCGGGGCGGCTCCACCACCGCGTAGTCGCGACGGATCAGCACACTGAGGGCTTTCGGCTCCTCGGGTCCGGTGTACGGCGGCATGGAGTCGTCGACGCCGGGGATCTCGAAGGGGGTGACCTCGTCGTAGCGGTCGTAGAGGAGTTCGTCGTAGACCTCGGCCGCAGCGGCCAGTGCGTTGAACGCGTCGTAGACGGCCGGGTCGTCGTCCCCGGACCGGCGCTCGACCGCCTCGAGGTGATGGTCGAGCGCGGCTTTGACGGCATCGGCGGCGGCGCGTACCTCGGCAGCGGTGGGCTGCGCAGCATCAGACATAGTGCAGACGCTATCCGTACACGGCCTCTGCTTGCACAATAGATGCGATGCCGGAATACGAATTTGTCGACGTGTACGTGCCGCGCGGGGTGTCCCGGAAGGAGACGGCCCGCCTGCTGACCGACCATGCCGAGTACGGGCACTGGGAGTTGGACCGACTGACGCTGCGCCGTGACGGCAGCCGCCGGGTGCGGCTGCGCCGACGGATCATCCGCCAGCTGCGCGCCACCTGGTGAGACGGAGCGGGCCCCGCATCTGCGGGGCCCGCTCGTTTCGTTCCGCCTGTGCCGGTGTTCGCCGTGCCGCTACGCGGACATGCGGGAGCGGCGGTACAGCACCGTGCCCGCGCCCGCCAGCAGCAGGCCCGCGCTCGCCGGGACGAGCAGGTCGAGCCCGCCCGCTCCGGTGTGCGCGAGCTCGACTGCTTGGGGCTCGGGCGCATTCGGGGCGGTGGGCACTCCGAACGCTGTGGGCGCCCACGGGGTGGGCGTTTCCGGGGTGTCACTCGCGACCGGCGGTGGTGCGACGTCCGGGTCGTTCTCGCAGTTGTTGCCGGAGGCGGGGTCGAGGAGTCCGCCGATGGTGATGCTGTTCCCGCAGGCGTTCACGGGGATGTCGATGGGCGCCTGGACGGTGTTGCCCGAGAGGATGCCGGGCGAGCTGTTCGTGTACCCCTCGGCGATCGCCCCGCTGCCGCTGCCGACGGCCCGGTGCTTGCCGGTCCCCGCCCGGTGATCCACTGCCGACGGGCCCTGGGCCCTGTGGTTCGCTACCCGGCTGCCGTATGCGTGGACGCCCGATCCGTGCCGGCTCGCAGTCGCGCTTCCCGAACCGTTTCCGCAGGCGTTTCCGGCCGCCGGATTGAGCAGCCCGACCACACTCACGGAGTTACCACATGCGTTGACCGGTACGTGGACCGGGATCTCGACCGAATTCCCTGACAGCACCCCCGGGGAATTCGATGCGTCGCCGGCCGCTCCCGCGTCGGCGTGCGCATAGCCACCGCTCAGCGCGAGCACTCCGCCCGCTGCCGCCATGGTGATCAGGCCTTTACGCGTGACCTGTCGCATAGGTTGTTCCTGCCTTCTACCTTCCGGAAAACCCCCGGACTTGACCGTGCGGGGGCGGAGTGCCCAGCGGCCCCGGAGTGCATGGCGTGCACCCCGGGGCCGACCGGACTCAAACCCTTACGGGTTGACGCACAACGTCAGCCGTTGACGCAGGTGTTGCCGAAGGCGGGGTTCAGCAGCCCGATCACGGAGATCGTGTTGCCGCACACGTTCACCGGCACGTGCACGGGAACCTGGATCGTGTTGCCCGAGATCACGCCGGGGCTCCCGACAGCGGCACCCTGCGCGCCCGAGTCGGCGACGGCCATGCCCGCACCCGCGAGCACCAGACCACCAGTGACTGCCGCAGCAGCTACGATCTTCTTGATCATTATTCCTCCTAGTTGGCAATGCGGCCCCAGCCGCGGACCGCACCACCTGTAACGAGGAAGAAGTAATGGGGCTACGAGCGTATGGTTCCTTTCACTCGTTCCGGTCATCTACGCACACGCTGGCGATTACCGGCGTGGTTATTCAGCAGTTGTCGATGAAACGGTCGAGCACCCGCACGCCGAATTCGAGACCGTCGACCGGCACCCGCTCGTCCACACCGTGGAACATGCCCGCGAAGTCGAGCTCCGGCGGCAGCTTCAGCGGCGCGAATCCGAAGCAGCGGATGCCGAGGTCGTCGAAGGACTTCGCGTCGGTGCCGCCGGAGAGCATGTACGGAACGGCGCGGGCGATCGGGTCCTCCGCCTTCAGCGCGACCTGCATCGCGTCGACCAGGGAGCCGTCGAAGCTGGTCTCCAGCGCCTTGTCGCCGTGGACGTCCTCGCGCCTCACCCGCGGGCCGAGGATCCGGTCCAGGTCGGCCAGGAACTCGTCCTCGAAGCCGGGCAGGTAGCGGCCGTCGACATGGGCGACGGCCTGGCCGGGGATCACGTTCACCTTGTACCCGGCGCCCAGCATGGTCGGGGCGGCCGAGTTGCGCAGGGTGGCGCCGATCATCTTGGCGATGCCGCCCAGCTTGGCGAGCGTGACGTCCATGTCCTCCGGGTCGAGCGGGGTGCCGAGCGCGTCGGACAGCTCGTCGAGGAAGGACCGTACGGTCTTGGTCACCCTGACCGGCCACTTGTGCCGCCCGAGCCGCCCCACGGCCTCGCAGAGCTCGGTGATCGCGTTGTCGTTGTTGGTCATCGAGCCGTGCCCGGCGGTGCCGTCCACGGTGAGCTTCATCCAGTGCATGCCCTTCTCGGCCGTCTCGACGAGATAGAGCCGCAGCTTCTCGTTGACCGTGAAGGAGAAGCCGCCGACCTCACCGATCGCCTCGCTGACGCCGTCGAAGAGGTCCGGGTGCTTGTCGACGAGATATCGCGCACCGTACGTACCACCGGCCTCCTCGTCGGCCAGGAACGCCAGCACGATGTCGCGCGGGGGCTTGCGGCCGCTGCGCATCCGGTCGCGGACGACCGCGAGGGTCATCGCGTCCATGTCCTTCATGTCGACCGCGCCGCGCCCCCACACGCAGCCGTCCGCGACCTCGCCCGAGAACGGGTGGTGCGTCCAGTCGACGGCGTTGGCCGGCACGACGTCGGTGTGGCCGTGGATGAGCAGCGCGGGCCTCGACGGGTCCTCGCCCTCGATCCGGGCCACGGTCGAGGCACGGCCCTTGTGGGATTCGAAGATCTTCGGTTCGAGCCCGACCTCGGCGAGCTTCTCGGCGACGTACTCGGCGGCCGCCCGTTCACCCGGACCCGAGTGGTCTCCGTAGTTACTGGTGTCGATCCGGATCAGCTCGCGGCAGAGGTCCACGACCTCGTCCTCACCGGACGGGCCGCCGACCGTGTTGGTCTCGCTCACACTGCTTCCTTCCGCTGTCACCCTGGTGCTCCCGCCCATCCTCCCGCGCCCGGCCCACCCGCCCAAGGCCGCCCACCCCTCGTCATGCGCCGTTCACACCGCCAGTGGCGTGATCGAGCACCTCCGAATGTTTGCTATTGTTTTCCACGTCGGAACGGGCACGGCCCGCGAGACAGACACCTTGTCCGGGTGGCGGAATGGCAGACGCGCTAGCTTGAGGTGCTAGTGCCCTTTATCGGGCGTGGGGGTTCAAGTCCCCCCTCGGACACCATCGGTCTTCCTCCCCTGTGCGGGAAGACGGAGCAGATGCGGATCGAGTATCACTTCGATCCGCATCTGCTTTTTGTGCGTCGTACGCCGGTGTCACGGCCTGCCCGCGGGGCGTGACACCGGGCGATCGGCGGAGGCGGGAGCCAGAAGGACGGCGAGGTCCCCCGGTCCGGGCAGCGGACGGTTCGCCTCGGTGACCGGATCGAGTCGGCCGTCGCCCCGGACCAGGAACAGCATGTCCCAGCCGGCCGGTGCGGCCTGATCTGCAGGCCTTGTCACGATGGACGCCCCGTCCTCGTACCTCCGGGTCAGCGCCGCTCCGGTCAGCTCCGTACCGAACAGGACTTCGCCGCCGATGAACGGGGCCACCACGCCGAGGCTCTCGCGCGGAGAACCGACACGATGGACGGATCCCTCGACGCTGCCCCGCAGGATGGTGGCCGCCAGCGCGTTGAAGTCGTCCTCGGCGGTCAGGAAGTACACCGCCGTGATGCCCTCCAGCTCGGCGCCCTCCCCGGCGGCGGCAGCCAGCAGCTCCCCCGGGGCCAGTTCGAGTCCGGCCTCTCCGATGCGCTCGCGCTGCTGGTCCAGGCCGGCCCACATCAGTACCTGCAGCCCCGCCGCTTTCAGCGCCAGTGCGAGGTCCACCACCCATGGCTCGCCGCCGACCAGCAGCGGACGTGAGCGGGACGGTCTGACGACGCCCAGGCGCCTGGCGACCACCGATGCCGTCAGCCCGTACAGCGTCACCGTGGCAACGATGACGACGAAGGTGGTCGGCAGGATCTTCGAAGCGCCGCCGATCCCCTTCGCGACCAGGGCGGCGGAGAACGTCGAGGCGGTGGCCGCCGCGACGATGCCGCGCGGTGCCATCCAGCCGATGAGGCCCCGCTCGCCCCTGGTCAGGTCAGTGCCGAGCGTCGACACGATCGCCACCAGTGGCCTGACCACGAGCACGAGGACAACGGTGAGGCCCAGCGCGGGAAGTACCACGTGCCGTAGCGATTGCGGGGTGACGGTGGCGGAGATGGAGATGAAGAGCAGGCCGAGGATCAGACTGACCGAGGTCTCGAAGAAGGGCCGGCGTGCCGGGACGTCGAGACGCGTGAGGTTGCCTACTGCCAGGCCCATCATCACGGCGGCGATGAGTCCGGAGTCCTCGCGGATGACATCGCAGAAGGCCGCCACTGCGATCGCCGCGGCGAGCTGGGCCGTGGTCCCGAGGACCTCGCCGAGCCTGAGCCTGCGGAACAGCACCCACAGCATCGCGGCCCCGACGATGCCTCCCGCCATCCCGACGCCAACGCTGCCGAGGAACTTCAGTACTCCGCTGCCGACATGACGATCAGTGCTCGCGTCGACGATGTGGAAGACGAGCGCTCCCAGAATGCCGCCGACCGGGTCGATGAGGGAGCCCTCCCAGACCAGGATGTGCTGCAGCCGCTCTTTCGGCCGGACGAAGCTGAGCAGCGGCCCGACCACGGTCGGTCCGGAGACCACGAGGATCGCGCCCAGCATGGCGGCCGCCCGCCGGTCCATGCCCATCAGGGGCATGGCAAGGAACGCAGCGAGCACCCAGGTGATCAGGGCCCCGATCCAGATCAGCCTGATGACGACGCGGCGGATATGGCCCTTCAGCTTCCTGAGATCGAGCCCGAGGCCCGCGTCGTAGAGGATCACCGCGACGGCGAGCGACACCAGGGGTGAGAACGCCGGGCCCAGCAGCTGTTGCGGATCGAGATCGTCCACCAGCGCGCCGGCGACGAACCCGACCGGCAGCAGCACGATGAGTGCCGGGATACGCAGCCGGCTCGCCAGGATCTGCGACCCGACGGCGAGCACCAGGGTCAGCCCCACGCCGATGAGGACCTGATCCGTCGTCACGTAGTGCCTCCGTGGTGCCGCGTCGGCCGACGAGCCGGTGGGTGCTCCTGCCGGCGAGCCGGGGACCGGGCAGCACCGGACACCACGGCACAGCCGTCATTCCTGCCACGGGGTGATCCCCCAGCGGACCGTGTGCTCCTCACCGGGCCCCAGAGCGACAAGTCCCGTACCACTGCGGAACGCGTCCGGTGGGCACGACATCGGCTCGATGGCAACGGAGCGGCGCCGCTCCCCTTCGGGCAGGGTGTCACCGGTGTACAGCTGGACATGATCGGCGCCCTCACCGAGCCATACGTCGGTACCCCATGCGCCGGAGGAATGGGCGAGGGTCACCACGGCCCGCCCGCGCGCGTCCCGGTCGAGGTCGCCGTACGGGGTGTCCAGCCGCTGGGCCCCGATGGTTCGTGGCGTACGGAAGTCGTAGGGCGTGCCCTGGACGGGTTCGGCAGCCACCGGCAGCCCGCGCTCGTCGGTGCGCAGCCTTGTCCGCGCCGGTACGGTCAGCAGCGCGTCGTCCACGGTCCCGGTGCCGACCGTGAGATAGGGGTGCTGGCCGACCCCGTAGGGAGCGGCGCTCTCGCCGAGGTTGCGTGCGATGACGGCCACGCCGAGGCCGTCGTCGTCCAGGGTGTATTCGGCGCGGACCCGGAGGTGGAAGGGGTAGCCGGGCTGGGGCCACAGGGAGACATCGAGCACCGCCCGGTCGTCCTGCGCCTCGACGATCCGCCACGATGTCCAGCGGAGCAGACCATGGATGGCGTTGCCGTTCACCGGTTCGGTCAGAGGCAGTTGCTGGTCCTGTCCGTTCCAGCGGTAGCGGCCGTCCTGGATCCGGTTGGGCCACGGCACGAGCAGCTGACCGCGCCCGCCGGTGATCCGGTCTTCCGGCGCGAATCCGTCGAGTACGAGCCGGTCGCCGACGGCGTAGTGACGCAGGGCCGCTCCGAGTTCGACGACGACCGCGCTCCGGTCCCCATGGCGGAGAGTCAGCTGCCGTCCGGTCCGGCTCTCGTGCACGCGTGGCCTCCTCGGTCTGCCCGCAGGCGGACGGCCCCTGGGCCCGGGCTGGGTGGCGACCGGTCCGTCGGCCGCCTCTCGGGAGCGTGCGGACAGCGAACTGCCCAGTCAAGCGGGACACGAGCGCCCTGCTCCAATGGCCTGCCAGGTTCGCCCGCCGGGGGCATGCATGGCGGTACGTGGCCCGGCCACCCACCCTCTGCACGCGGGCCGCAGCACGGTCGAGCGGTTACGCCGTGACACCGGCCGGGCGGGCGGTGGACGGCGGGGTGGGGCCGGCGCCCCTCCACCGTGCATCCCGGGCGGCGGGATCCGTTCTGTCGGATAGTGGTGGGTGAGGGTCGGGGGCTGCCTACCCACCGGAGCCACGATGGACGAGCGCTATCCACCGATCGCCGAGCACGGTCTGGTCGGCGATCTGCAGACCGCCGCGCTCGTCTCGTCCCGGGGGATTATCGACTGGTTCGCCGCTCCCCGGTTCGACTCGCCCAGCATCTTCGCCGCGCTGCTCGACGCCGAGCGCGGGGGGTATTTCCAGCTGGCGCCGGAGCATCCCGACGTCAGCTGCAAGCAGCTCTACTACCCCGACACGGCGGTCCTGGTGACCCGGTTCATGTCGCCGGACGGGGTGGGCGAAGTGATCGACTACATGCCTCCCGACCCGACTGGTGTCCCCACCGACCGGCACACCCTGATCCGTGTGGTGCGCGGCGTGCGGGGGACCGTCGGTTTCACGCTCCAGTGCCGGCCGCGTTTCGACTACGGCCGGGCCGAGCACGAGCTCGACGTCGGTCCCGAAGGCGCTCTCTTCCAAGCCCCCGGCATCAGAGCTCATCTGCAGAGCACCTTCCCGCTGGAACGCGACGGCCAGGATGTACGGGGCACGGTGACTCTGAAGGCGGGCGAGGTCGGCAGCGCCGTGTTCACTGTCTGCGCTCCGGGCGGCGAGGCTCCCCCGCCCCTGACAGTCGACGGGATCACCGCCCAGGGCTGGGACGTCATCCACTTCTGGAAGAAGTGGATGCGGACCTCGCGCTACCGGGGCCGGCGGCCGGAGCTGGTGCACCGCTCGGCCATCACCCTGAAGCTGCTCATCTACGCCCCCACCGGAGCCATGATCGCGGCGGCGACGATGGGGCTGCCGGAAAAGGTGGGCGGAGAACGCAACTGGGACTACCGGTACGCCTGGGTCCGCGACGGTTCGCTGTCCGTTCGCGCACTGCTGGACCTCGGCTTCGTCGAGGAGGCGACCGCGTTCGTCCACTGGCTGGTCGCCCGGCTGCATGACCGCGAGGGCGACGGCGGAGAGGCACTGCAGACCATGTACCGGGTGGACGGTGACCCGAACCTGCCCGAGGAGATCCTGGAGCACTTCGAGGGCTATCGGGGCTCGTACCCCGTCCGTTCGGGCAACGGCGCCGCGGACCAGCTCCAGCTGGACATCTACGGCGAAGCCCTCTACGCGCTGTCGCAGGGGCACTGGATCGGCCGGCAGGCCACCTACGCGGGGTGGAAGGCGCTCACCCGGGCGCTCGGCTGGCTCGCCGACGCCTGGGACCGGCCGGACGAGGGCATCTGGGAGACCCGCGGCGGCCGCAAGGACTTCACGTACAGCCGGGTGATGTCGTGGGTCGCCTTCGACCACGGGCTCCGCCTGGTGGACGTCTTCCGCAGGCCCGCCGACACCGTCAGGTGGACGAAGGCCAGGGACGCCATTTTCGAGCAGGTCATGGAACGCGGCTGGAGCGAATCGGAGAAGGCCTTCGTCCAGCAGTACGGCGGCGACGTACTGGACGCCTCCCTGCTGTTGATGCCGAGAGTCGAGTTCATCGCCCCCAAGGACCCGGCGTGGCTGTCCACGCTGGACGCCATCGACCGCAAACTCGTCTCGGACAGCCTCGTCTACCGCTACGACCCGGCAGCCTCGCCGGACGGGCTGCCCGGTTCCGAGGGCACGTTCAGCCTCTGCACCGTCCTGTACGTCGACGCGCTGGCCCGCGCGGACCGGCTCCCGCTGGCGAGATACGCCTTCGAGAAGATGCAGACCTACGCCAACCACGTCGGACTCTTCGCCGAGGAGATCGGCCCGAGAGGGGAGCAACTGGGCAATTTCCCGCAGGCATTCACCCATCTGTCCCTGATCATGGCCGCCACCACGCTCGACGAGGCGCTCGACCGGGAGGAGGGCCGCTGACCCCGCCGTCCCGGCAGCCGCCGGGAGACCGCTCGCCCGGGCACCCGCCCGGCCGGCTCTCCGAGAGGATCACGGCCCATGACCGCACAGCCACGCCCCGCAGGACCGTCCCCGGTGAGCGCCGCGGAGTTCGCCGGTCTCTATGCGCGCGTTCGCCGCCCGGCCGACCCCGGTACTGCCGGCCGCGGCGCCCTGGACAACATCACACCGCGGCAGGTTCGGGCGGCGGTGGACGAGGTCGGATCGGGTCTCACGGTGACGATGGCGGCGCCCGTGGAGACCCGGCAGGGGCCGGACAATCCCGATCCCTGCCGACATGTGATGACCGGCGCCGTCGCTGGCGCCATCAAGGCGAGCGGGCTGCAGTTCGCGAGGGACCGCATCGCCATGAACGTGCACGGGGACGCCGACAGCCATCTCGACGCCCTGTGCCATGTGATCTTCGACGGGACGCTGTACGACGGCGTGCCGGCGAGCGGTCTGACGCCGGACGGAGCGGCCGATCTGACGGTCGGCATGGCGCGGGACGGCATCGTCGGCCGGGGTGTTCTCCTCGACATTCCCCGGTTGCGCGGAGTCCCGTGGCTGGAGCCGGGCGAGTTCGTGACCGGGGACGAACTCGCCGCCGCCGAGACCGCGCAGCACCTCCGGGTCGGACAGGGCGACCTGCTCTTCGTCCGGGTGGGCCACCGCCGCCGGCGCGACGACCTCGGGCCCTGGGACACCACCGAGGCCCGCGCCGGACTCCACCCCACAGCCATGGAGTTCCTGGCGGAGCGCAAGGTCGCGCTGCTCGGCAGCGACGGCAACAACGACACCGCGCCCAGCACGACGGAGGGCGTCGACTTCCCCGTCCACGTACTGGCTGTCCACGCCATGGGGCTGCACCTGCTGGACTTCCTGCAGTTCGAGGATCTGGTGCCGGTCTGCGCGGCGGAGGACCGGTGGTCCTTCCTCTGCGTGATCGCCCCCCTCCGGCTTCCCGCGGCCACCGGCTCACCTGTCAATCCGATCGCGATCCTGTGAGGTACGGGAGCTCTCATGCCGGACGACCAGAGTTACGACGTCATCATCATCGGTACGGGCGCGGGCGGCGGCACTCTCGCCCACCGGCTGGCCCCGTCGGGCCGGCGTGTCCTGATCCTGGAGCGGGGCGGCTACCTGCCCCGTGAGATCGACAACTGGGACTCGACCGCGGTGTTCGTGAAGGCCAAGTACCTTGCGCCCGAGACCTGGTACGACAGGCACGGCCACGAGTTCACCCCTGAGGTGAACTACTACGTCGGGGGCAACACCAAGTTCTACGGCGCCGCGCTGTTCCGTCTGCGGCCCGAGGACTTCGGTGAACTGCGCCACCATGACGGCATCTCCCCGGCCTGGCCCATCCGTTACCGGGATCTCGAGCCGTACTACACCGAGGCCGAGCACCTCTACCTGGTGCACGGCAGGCACGGCGAGGACCCCACGGAGGGGCCGGCCAGTGCCCAGTACCGCCATCCGCCGGTCCGGCACGAGCCGCGGATCCAGCAGCTCTGTGACGACCTGGAGAAACAGGGACTGCACCCCTTCCATCTGCCGATCGGTGTCAACCTCACGCAGGACGACGACGGCAACGCCACCCACGGCAGTGTCTGCATCCGCTGCAACCGGGTCGACGGATTCCCGTGCCTGGTGAACGGCAAGTCCGACTCCCAGGTGATCTGCGTCGACCCCGCGCTCGAACACGACAACGTGCGCATGATCACCGGCGCCGATGTGCGCCGGCTGGAGACGGACCCGACCGGACGCACGGTCACCCAGGTGGTCGCGGAGCTCGAAGACGGCTCGACCGCGCGCTTCGCCGCCGACATCGTGGTGGTCGCCTGCGGGGCGGTGAACTCCGCCGCGCTGCTGCTCCGGTCCGCGAGCGACACACACCCGAACGGCCTCGGCAACAGCTCGGACGTGGTCGGGCGCCACTACATGAGGCACAACAACCTGGCGCTGATGGCCATCTCCAGAGAGCCGAATCCGACCCGCTTCCAGAAGACCCTGGCGCTCAACGACTGGTACCTCGGATCGGAGGACTTCGACTATCCGCTGGGCGGCATCCAGATGCTCGGGAAGTCGGACTCCGAGCAGATCCGCGGGGAGGCACCGCGCTGGGCCGGAAAGGTCTCGCCCGACATGCCGTTCGAAGTGCTCGCCCATCACGCGGTCGACTTCTGGCTGTGCGGAGAGGACCTTCCGCTGCCGGACAGCCGCGTCACGCTGGACGGCGACGGAAGGCTCCACCTGTCGATCGACGAGAAGAACAACATGACGGGGCTCACCAGGCTCCGGCGCCAACTGCAGGAGATGCTCGGACATCTGGGGATGCACCCGCACCACCTGCTGGACCACAGCCTCTATCTGCACAAGGGCATGCCGATCGGGGCCACCGCGCACCAGGCCGGCACGATTCGATTCGGTACGGATCCGAGGAGTTCGGCGCTGGACATCAACTGCAGGGCCCATGAGCTGGACAACCTCTACGTCGTCGACACCAGCTTCTTCCCGAGCATCGGCGCGGTGAATCCGTCCTTGACCGCCATCGCCAATGCCCTGCGGGTGGGCGACCACATCGTCGAACGGCTCCGCTGACGTGCGGCGGAGATCCCCGCCGGGTTCCCCTGTCGGCGGGGTGCGGCCCGGGCCGCCGGCGAGGGGTTGTGAGCTGCTGTCGGTTTACTGAGCTGAAGTGAGTTGTGGTGTGCGGGAGTGAATTTTGTCGGTGGGTTGGTGGGGGTGGGAACGGGGGTTCTGGGGTCGAATGGGTGACCTTGGCGGCTGTTGCTCGTTGGGCTGGGTGACAGGCGTCCGGCCTGGGGGGGGTGATGTGGTAGGTGGTTTACGGAAGCTGACGGCCTCGTTCGTGGTGCCCGGGCCTTGCGGGGTGGCGATCCGGGACCGTCTGGGGCACCTCACGCCCCAGGACGAGAAGGTGCTGCGTGCGGTCGGTGAGCATCAGGGTGCGCTCGCTTCCCGTGATCTCAAGGCCCGCTGCGCGGATGGCCTGGAGCAAGGTGCGGACACCTGGGCGGCGCGTAAGCGGGAACTGACGAAGGAGTCGTCGTCGCGGATCGTCACCGAGCGGGAAGCGAAAGCGGGAACCCAGCGCATCCAACACCGTTCGGGATGCGCCCAGTACGCAGCAGTGGGTCCAAAACTCACTCACGCACACTGGTGAGGAACGCTCAGCCTCCGGTGGCGAAGCCGGGGAAAAGGGTCATTCCGCCGTCCACGTACAGCGTGGCGCCCACCACGTAGTCGAGCAGATCGGACGCCATCGCGACGACGGCGTTGGCGATGTCGTCCGGATCCCCGACCCGGCGGTACGGGATCAGCCGCAGGAGGTCGGCCTCGGCCTCGGGGGTGTCCCAGGCACTCCTGTTGATGGGGGTGCGAATGGCGCCGGGCGCGATGGCGTTCACCCGGATTCCCTGGGGGGCCAACTCCTGTGCGAGGGTCTCCATCATCATGCCCACGCCGCCCTTGGAGGAGGCGTAGTTCACATGGCCCGCCCAGGGGACGATCTGGTGGACCGAGCTCATGCAGATGATTTTCCCGGCAGACCGGGAGACCTCCGGTACGACGCCGCGCCGCACGAACTCCTTGGCGGCCTCCCGCGCGCAGAGGAACTGGCCGGTGAGATTGACGTCGATGACCTTCTGCCACTGGGCGAGCGTCATTTCCACCGTCGGCGCATCCCGCTGGAGGCCCGCGTTGGCCACCATGATGTCGATGGTGCCGAGCTCCTCGATCATGCGGGCGACCATGCCGACGACCTGGTCCTCGTCGGAGACATCGGCCTGATGGGCGTAGGCGCGGACCCCGAAGCCCTTGATCTCCGCGACGACCTTTTCGGCCTCGTCCTCACCCACGACGTAGTTGACCACGACGTCCGCACCGGCCCGTCCGAGTGCGATCGCGGTCGCCTTGCCGATACCCGAATTGGCTCCGGTCACCAGCGCTCTCTGCCCTGCCACGAGCCGCGCGGACAGCGCGCCCCGGGCCTCACCGGTACTTCCAGCCACCACGACTTCTCCTTCGGCACTCAGGCGGCCCGTCGATCGGCAGACACCGCCGCCGGGCGGGCCGCTGAACCGGCAGTCGCTGCGGGAGGGGCGGCGCGGCGTCACCGTGCCGTCCTGCCGGGAGCAGAAGCGCGCGAGCCTGTTCGCACCGCCCACCTTCCTCAGGAAGGGAACACCGAACGCGGCGAGCGGCCCGGACCCGGCGCGCAGAGCGGTCGCGGCGGGGCAGGAATGTCACACAACCGGGCCAATGCCGCGCCCAGGACGCCCGTGCCGCCTGACTGCACGTCGTCTCCTGTATCCCGCGTCGCTGACCGGTGTGGCGCACCCCCCGGGCGGACCAGTCGCCATCGCTCGTCCGTGTCAGGTGCGTTCGGCGTGCCGCGACCGGTGCGGGAAGGGGCCGAGGATGGCCGGATGGACATGATCCACGTTCGTCTCGTGATCCCACCGGATCTGGCCGACGAGACGGTCGCAGTTCTGTCGGCCGATCGCTGCGTCTTCAACCTGGTCTCGCTTCCGGATGCTGCACGCCATCCGGACGGCACCGCCGTCCAGTGCGACATCCTGGCCGGCGCGGCGAACGAGACGCTCGGCCGTCTGCGTGGCCTCGCGGTGGAACAACGCGGTTCGATCGTGGTCGAGCCCGTGGACATGGCGCTGTCGGGACCGGCTGCCGAGGTCGAGAAGCAGACACTCGGAGCTCGCGCCCGCGCCCCGATCTGGGAGGAGGTCGAGGCCCGGATCCACGCCGAGGGCACCTATCGTCCGAGCTTCTACCTCTACCTGGCCATCGCGGGGATCATCGGGTCGGTGGGAATCATCACCAACTCCCAGATCCTGATCGTCGCGGCGATGATCGTCGGGCCCGAATACGGCGCCATCACCAGCATTTCGCTCGGCCTCGCGAATCACAACAGCGTGCGGATCCGGCAGGGGCTGCTGGCCCTGCTCCTCGGCTTCACCCTGGCAGTCGTCGCCACGTTCCTGTTCTCCCTGCTCGTCCGGGGTCTGGGACTTCAGCCCACGGCCTTCACCCTGGGCATCAGACCGGTGTCCAACCTGATCAACACGCCCAACTTCTTCTCCTTCGTGGTGGCGGTGCTGGCCGGAGTCGTCGGGATCGTCTCCCTGACCCAGGCGAGGACGAGTGCGCTGCTCGGGGTCTTCATCTCGGTCACCACCATCCCGGCGGCAGCCGACATCGGCGTTTCCTGCGCCTTCTCCAGCTTCACCGAGGCCCGGGGCTCACTGCTCCAGCTGCTGCTGAACATTGCGGTTCTGATCGTGGTCGGCCTCGCCACACTGACGGCCCAGCCGGCGATCTGGCGCAGGATCAGCCGGCGCAGGAGCCGCGCACACGAGCGCTGACTGTGCCCTTTCATGGGGTCGGTCCCACGCCCGCGAGCGCTGCGCAACCCGAACTCCCCCTCGCTGATCGCCGCTTCTCCACACCCCCTTGTTGAAACGGTTCACCCCTGGCTAACGTCCAGCAGCGAAGCGGGCGTTGCCGAGCAAGGAGAATCATGAGCCGTACGGACAGCCACTCGCTCCCCTGGCACATGGACGTGTCCCCCGGATCGGGCGGACTGCCGCCCCGGACCTGGTACGCGGGATCGGACGCCCGGCGGATGTCGTTGAACGGGGAGTGGCGGTTCCGGCTCCTGCCGACCGCGACCGCCGAGGACACCTCGTTCACACGGTCCGGATTCGACGCGTCCGGCTGGAGCACGGTCGCGGTGCCCGGGCACTGGGTGCTGCAAGGGGCCGGCGGAGCGCCGGCGTACACCAATGTCGTCTATCCGTTCCCGGTCGACCCGCCCCACGTGCCGACCGAGAACCCGACCGGTGACCACCTGCGGACCTTCGATCTGCCCGACGGATGGCCGGCGGGCGGCGATGCCGTGCTGCGGTTCGACGGGGTGGAGTCCGCGGCCCGGGTCTGGCTCAACGGCGTGGAGCTGGGGGACTTCAAGGGGTCGCGGCTGCCGCACGAGTTCGCGGTCGGCGGCATCGTGCGGGCCGAGGGCAACGTCCTGGCCGTCCGCGTGCATCAGTGGTCATCGGGGAGCTATCTGGAGGACCAGGACCAGTGGTGGCTGCCCGGAATCTTCCGGGACGTCACGCTGATGCACCGGCCACCGGGTGCGCCCAGGGACTTCTTCGTGCACGCCGGCTACGACCACCGCGCCGGGGCCGGGACCCTGCGGGTGGAGTGCGACGGGGCCGGCGGCCGGGTGGTCGTGCCCGAGCTGGGGGTCGACGTCGCGACGGGTGAGGCGGTGACCGTCCCGGTCGAGCGTGGACAGCCGAGACGCCCCGGCTGTACGAGGGTGAGCTGGTGACTCCCGGCGAGCGGATCCCGTTGCGGATCGGCTTCCGTACCGTCGTCGTCGAGGACGGGGTCGTCGAGGTCAATGGCCGGCGCGTGCTGTTCCGTGGGGTGAACCGGCACGAGTTTCACCCGGAGACCGGGCGCGCCGTGGACGCGGAGACGATGCGGCGCGATCTGGTGCTGATGAAGCAGCACCACATCAATGCCGTACGGACCAGCCACTATCCGCCGCATCCGGCGTTTCTCGAGCTCTGCGACGAGCTGGGGCTCTGGGTGATCGACGAGTGCGATCTGGAGACTCATGGCTTTGTCGGCCTGGAGTGGCGCAACAATCCGGTCGACGACGAACGGTGGACCCCCGCGCTCCTCGACCGGGCCGCGCGGATGGTCGAACGCGACAAGAACCATGCGTCGGTGATCATCTGGTCGCTGGGCAACGAGTGCGGCTCGGGGCGCGGGCTGACCGCGATGGCCGAGTGGATCAAGAACCGGGATCCGGACCGGCTGGTGCACTACGAGGGCGACCTGTCCTGCAAGGACGTCGACCTGTACTCGCGGATGTATCCGACGCACGCCGAGGTCGAGCTGATCGGGAAGCGTGCCGAGGACCCGTGGGGCGACCCTGAGTTGGACGCCCGGCGGCGCGCCATGCCGTTCATCATGTGCGAGTACGGGCACGCGATGGGCAACGGTCCCGGCGGGCTGAGCGAATACCAGCGGCTCTTCGAGCGGTACGACCGCTGCCAGGGCGGGTTCGTCTGGGAGTGGATCGACCACGGTCTCGCCCACCCGGAGCACGGCTTCGCCTACGGCGGGGACTTCGGCGAGGAGCTCCACGACGGCAACTTCGTCTGCGACGGGCTGCTCTTCCCCGACCTCACTCCCTCCCCCGGGCTGATCGAGTACAAGAAGGTCATCGAACCGGTCCGGATCGAGGCCGGGACGTCGGCCGGCACGGTCAGGATCGCCAACGGGTACGACTTCGCAGGGCTGGGCCACGTGGAGTTCGTCTGGTCGCACGAGGTGGACGGCGAGGTCCGCGGATCGGGCCCGCTCACCGTGCCCGACGTGGCGCCCGGAGCCCACGCCGAGGTCCGGCTCCCCCGGGACGGCGCGGGTGTGTGGACCGTACGGGCGCTGCTCGCCGAGGACAACGCGTGGGCGGAGCGCGGGCATGTGGTGGCGTGGGGGCAGGTGGAGGTCGGTGCGGCGGTCCCGGCTGTGGCAGCGGTGGGCTCGCGCCCGGAGACGGGTGGGGGGGTGATCACGCTCGGGGGCGGTGTCTTCGACGCGCAGAGCGGGGCGCTGGTGCGGCTCGGGGGCGTACCGGTGGAGGGGCTGCGGCTCGATGTGTGGCGTGCACCGACCGACAACGACAACGGTGCGGCCTGGCAGCCGGACGAGCGGTACGGGCTGCGGTGGCGGGAGTTGGGGCTGCATCGGATGCGGCACCGGATCGACGCCGTGGAGGTGGGCGAGGAGTCGTTGACCGTACGGACGTGGGTGGCGCCCGCCGGGGTGGACCTGGGGCTGCGTACAGAGTACCGGTGGACCGCCGACGGGGATCGGCTCGGGCTCACCGTGTCCGTGGCACCAGAGGGCGACTGGCGGGTGCCACTGCCCCGGCTCGGGGTCCGGTTCGGGCTGCCCGCCGCGTACGGCGGGGCGCGGTGGTTCGGCGGCGGGCCCGGCGAGGCGTACCCGGACACCCGGGCAGCGTCGGTGCTCGGGCGGTGGGAGATGCCCGTGGACGCGATGCAGACCCCGTACGTCCGGCCGCAGGAGAACGGCGCGCGGGCCGACGTCCGGTGGGCGGAGCTGACGGACGACGGCGGTGCGGGCGTGCGGGCCGAGGGGGGTGCTCCGTTCTGGTTCACCGCCCGGCGGTGGACGAGCGAGCAGCTGGATGCGGCGGAGCATCTGCCGGATCTGGTGGCCGGGAAGACCGTCTGGGTCCATCTGGATCAGGTGGTGCAGGGCATCGGATCGCAGTCGTGCGGGCCGGGCGTGCTGCCGCAGTACCGGCTCGACGCGGCGGCGGCGGAGTTCTCGTTCGTGTTCTCGACCGTGGAGTGAGCAGGAGGTGAGCAGGGCCCGTTCCTCCTCGGTGGCCGTGGAGCCGAGCGCATCGGCTGCGGCCACCGAGGAGATGACGCTGCTGCCCGCCCGCTGCCGGTGGGCGTGACCGCGCAGTCGCCGGTGACCTGCGCCGACGCTGTGACAGGATTGCCGCACCATGACCACCAGCACCGCGAGCCGCCGCGCCCCGGGCGCCGACGATCAGGCAGGGCCTGCGCGATGAGAGGCCGCGCGAAGCCTCCGTCGGCGCCTCTGCCGCAGCGGGACGGCATCGATCCGGTCAGGGTGCGGCTCCCCGAGGATCCGGACGGTGAGTGGGCGACGGTCCGCGATCATCTGCTGGCGCGGTTCGCCGGTGCGATCGGGGCGGACCGGGTGGACGCCATGTTCGCCGAGGGCCGGTTCGTCTCGGTGCAGGGGCCCGTGGCCCCCGACGAGCCGTACACAGCAGGCCGGTTCCTCTGGTTCCACCGGGACTTCGCCCCCGAGGAGCCGGTGCCGTTCCCGGTCGGTGTCGTGTACCGCGACGCCCGTCTCGTCGTCGCCGACAAACCTCACTTCCTGGCCACGACACCGCGCGGCCGGCACATCACCGAGACGGCCGTGGCGCGGCTCCGCCGGGAGCTGGGGCTGCCGACGCTGCAGCCCGCGCACCGGCTGGACCGGCTGACCGCGGGCCTGGTGCTCTTCGTCGTACGGCCCGAGGACCGGGGTGCGTACCAGACGCTGTTCCGGGACAGGCTGGTGCGCAAGGAGTACGAAGCGGTGGCACCGTACGACCCCTCGATTGCCTTCCCCCGCACGGTACGGAGCCGGATCGTCAAGGAGCGCGGGGTGATCGCCGCCCGGGAGGAACCGGGCGCGGCGAACAGCGAGAGCCGGATCGAACTGCTGGAACACCGGGAAGGGCTGGGCCGCTACCGGTTGCTGCCCGCCACCGGGCGGACCCACCAGCTGCGGGTGCACATGAACAGCCTGGGGCTTCCGCTCGTCCACGATCCGGTCTATCCGGTGGTCGAGGCGGAGGGTGCGGCGGACGACTGGACCCGCCCGCTGCAACTCCTGGCCCGGGTGCTGGAGTTCACCGATCCGGTCACGGGCGAGCCGCGCCGCTTCGAGAGCGGGCTGCGGCTCTCGGCGTGGCCGGACCGGTGAGACCCGGCGGTCAGTGACCCCTGGCGATCCACTCGTCCAGGTGCGGTGCCTCCGCGCCGATCGTGGTGGAGTCGCCGTGTCCGGTACGGACGGTGGTCTCCGCCGGCAGCGCGAGCAGCCGGTCCCTGATCGACTCGACGATCGTCGGGAAGTGTGAGAACGACCGTCCGGTGGCGCCGGGCCCGCCCTGGAAGAGCGTGTCCCCGGTGAAGACGGTGGCCAGCCCGGGGGCGTACAGACTGACGGCACCCGGGGCATGACCGGGCGTGTGCAGGACCTGGAGCGTGGTCCCGGCGATCTCCAGCTCCTGGCCCTCGGCCAGTTCGGCGTCGGGGGTGCGGTGCGGGTGGGTCTGCTTCCACAGCGGCAGGTCGTCGGGGTGCAGCAGGATCGGTGCACCGGTGGCGTCGGCGAGGGCCGGGGCCGCGTCGATGTGGTCGTTGTGCGCGTGCGTGCAGACGATGGCACGCAGCGTACGGCCGCCGAGTGCGGCCTCGATGGCGGCGGCGTCATGGGCGGCGTCGATGACGATCGCCTCGGTGTCGTCGCCGACGATCCAGACGTTGTTGTCGACGTCCCACTCGCCGCCGTCGAGGGCGAAGGTGCCGGAGGTGACGAGGTGGTCGATGCGGGCGGTCATCAGAAGACCACCACCGAGCGCAGCACGTCGCCGCCGTGCATCCGGGTGAAGGCCTGCTCGATGTCGCCGAGTCCGATGGTCTCGGTGACGAACGCGCCGAGGTCGATCCGGCCCTGCTGGTGCAGGTCGATGAGCATCGGGAAGTCGCGCGAGGGCAGGCAGTCGCCGTACCAGGAGGACTTGAGCGAGCCGCCACGGCCGAACACGTCGATCAGCGGGAGTTCGAGCTGCATCTCCGGGGTGGGAACGCCGACCAGGACAACGGTGCCGGCGAGGTCGCGTGCGTAGAACGCCTGCTTGTACGTCTCCGGGCGGCCGACCGCCTCGATGACGACGTCGGCGCCGTTTCCGCCGGTCAGGGAACGGATCGCCTCGACCGGGTCGGTGGAGCGGGAGTTGACGGTGTGTGTGGCACCCATCCTCTTCGCCGTGTCCAGCTTGCGGTCGTCGATGTCCACCGCGATGATCTTCGCCGCGCCGGCCAGCCGCGCGCCGACGACAGCCGCGTCGCCGACACCGCCGCAGCCGATGACGGCGACCGAGTCGCCGCGGCCGACCGCGCCGGTGTTGATGGCGGCGCCGATGCCCGCCATGACGCCGCAGCCGAGCAGCCCGGCGACGGCCGGGGAGACCTCGGGGTCGACCTTGGTGCACTGGCCGGCGGCGACCAGGGTCTTCTCCGCGAACGCACCGATACCGAGCGCGGGCGACAGCTCGGTGCCGTCCGTCAGCGTCATCTTCTGCTGGGCGTTGTGGGTGTTGAAGCAGTACCACGGGCGGCCGCGCAGACATGCCCGGCACTGCCCGCAGACTGCACGCCAGTTGAGGATGACGAAGTCGCCGGGCTCGACGTCCGTGACGCCGTCACCGACGGACTCCACGATGCCCGCGGCCTCATGGCCGAGCAGGAACGGGAAGTCGTCGTTGATGCCGCCCTGCTTGTAGTGCAGGTCGGTGTGGCAGACGCCGCACGCCTGGATCTTCACGACGGCCTCGCCGGGGCCGGGGTCGGGAATCACGATCGTCTCGACCCGTACCGGCTCGTTCTTCCCCGGTGCAATGACCCCTTGTACCTGCTGCGCCATACCGCGGTCTCCCTTTTCGTGACGGTTCCGGCTTCTGTGACGTTCGACCGGTACCCGATGATCGAACGCGAACAACCGTACGCGGTGCGTGGGTGTCACGGCACCGATGGCGCGATGGCGCGCGGCAGGCGCCCCCCGGTGGTTCCGCCGGGGGACGCCTGCCGGTGTGTCAGGCCTGCGTGTCGTGCACCCGGTGTCCGCCGACGTACGTCTGGAGGACGCGGGTGGCGCCGATCTCCTCAGGCGGCCCCGCATACACGTCGCGGTCCAGGACCACCAGGTCGGCGAGGGCTCCGGCACGGATGGAGCCGGTGTCGTCCAGGTGGTTCACATGGGCCGAGCCTGCCGTGTACGCGGCGATGGCGGCCGTGAGCCCGATGCGCTCCCCGGGCAGGAAGACCGGTCCTTCGCCGTCCGGGGCGATCCGGTTGACCGCGGTGTGGATGCCGTGCAGCGGCTCGGCGCTGCTGACCGGCCAGTCGCTGCCGGCCGCGACGGTCGCGCCGGACCGCAGCAGCGCGCCGAACGGGTACTGCAGCGCGGCGCGTTCGTCGCCGAGGAAGGGGATGGTCAGCTCGTCCATCTGCGGTTCGTGGGCGGCCCACAGCGGCTGGATGTTGGCTGTGGCACCGAGCTCGCGGAACCGGGGGATGTCGTCGGGGTGGACGATCTGGAGGTGGGCGAGATGGGGCCGGGTGTCGGTGCGGCCGTTGGCGGTGCGGGCGGCCTCGACGGCGTCCAGTGCCTCGCGCACGGCGCGGTCGCCGAGGGCGTGGAAGTGGGTCTGGAAGCCGAGGGCGTCCAGTTCGGTGACGTACCGGCGCAGCTCGACGGGGTCGATGAAGCTGGTGCCGCTGTTGGCGGTGGCGCAGCCGCAGGCATCGAGGTACGGGGTGAGCAGGGCGGCAGTGCCCGTCTCGGCGACCCCGTCCTGCATGATCTTCACCGAGCCGGCCCGGAACCGTCCGCCCGTCAGCTCCCGCCTCCTGGCTACAAGTTCGGGAATCTGCTCGGCGCCGCGCTCGCGGTCCCACCATAGGGCGCCGACGACGCGGGCGGTGAGCAGGCCGTCGCGGGCTGCGGTCAGATAGGCGTCGGACGCATCATCCATCGAGCTGTAGACGCCGACGATGGCGTCCTGCCAGGCGGTGATCCCGTACGAGTGAAGGAGGCGCTGGGCGCGGAGCAGGGCGGTGAGCCGGTCGGCGGGCGTGGAGCGCGGGGCGTGACGGGCGACCAGATCCATGGCGCCCTCCTGGAGGAGTCCGGTGGGCTCACCCCGGTCGTCGCGTTCGATGCGGCCGTCGCCCGGGTCGGGGGTGTCGCGGGTGATGCCGGCGAGTGTCAGGGCGCGGGAGTTGACCCAGGCGCCGTGGTGGTCGCGGTTGACCAGGAAGACGGGACGGTCGGGTACGACGGTGTCCAGCCGGTCCCGGGTCGGGCTGCCGCCGTCGAAGGCCTCCATGGACCAGCCGCCGCCGTTGATCCACTCCTGGTCCGGGTGGCTGTCGGCGTAGGCCCGTACCGCGGTGAGGGTGTCCGCCGCCGTACGGCAGTCCGTGAGGTTGCACTGCGCGAGTTCGAGGCCGGCGGCGACCGGGTGGATGTGCGCGTCCTGGAAACCGGGAACGAGCAGCCGGCCGGCGAGATCGACGACTTCGGTCTTCGGGCCGATCAGTTCTCGCACCTCGTCGTGGCCGACGGCGGTGATGCGGTCGCCGGTGACGGCAACGGTCGTGGCGCGGCTGCGGGCCGGGTCCATGGTGAGGACCGGGCCGCCGGTGAGGACGAGATCGGCGGGGGTGTGGTGCATGGGTGGTTCCGTTTCGGTGGGAGTCGTGGGGTGGTGCGCTTCGGGGTCAGGCAGCTTCGGTGACCGCGGATTCGGCAGGGGCCAGGGAGCGGCCCGTGACGAAATACGGGGACTTCCTTACCCACTTGGCCCAGGCCGCCGCACCCACGCCGGTCACCAGCATGGCCGCCGGGCACAAGAGCATGAACCAGCCGTTGTCCGGGCTGATCGCGAAGTGGTCGGCGGAGGTGTAGAAGGACCAGCAGAGATAGCCGCCGAGGCCGAGCAGTACGACGGCACTGAGCACCGGGAGCACGACGGCGCGCAGCGCCTCGGACAGGCTTTCGCGCAGAAGGCCGCGGAAGCGGGCGGCGGCGGCCAGCGCGGTGAGCGCGTAGTAGACCGAGACGACGACGCCGATCGCGTTGACGGAGGCCAGGACGAGGTCGCCTACCTTCGGGATGGCCAGGGACAGAACGGCGACGGCAGCGGCAACGCAGCCGATCGCGACCGTTCCGGCCGCCGGTGTGCCGAACCGCGGGCTGATCTTGGTCCAGAGCGGGCCGAGCGTACGGTCCCGGCTCATCGCGAACATGCCGCGCACGGTCGGGATCACACCGGACTGGAGTGAGGCCACGGCGGAGAAGGTGAGGGCGATCAGCGGCAGCGCGGCAAGCGGCTGGTCGGCGAGCCGGTCGCCGAAGTAGGTGAGCCCCGTGGCGCCATGACCGGTCAACTCGTCCAGCGAGAGGACGCGTTGGAAGGCGAAGGAGCCGAGCAGGAAGAGGCCGAGCATGGTGAAGAGGGTGATGAGTCCGGCCCTGGAGGCGTCCTGCGGGTCGCGGACCTCCTCGTTGACGCTGAACGAGGACTCGAATCCCCAGTAACAGAAGACCGAGAGGAGAAGTCCCTGGGCGAGCTGCTGCCCGGAGGGAATGGTGAACGGGTTGATCCAGTCCAGGCTGAACGGGTGCGGGCCGACGACCAGTCCGTACCCGCAGAATCCGAGCAGCACGACGTACTCGAAGACGAGCAGGTACTTCTGCAGGTTGGCGGCGGACCGGATGCCGGTGATCGCGGTGAAGGTGACGGCGATCAGGACGGCGATGCCGAGGGCGGTCGACTGGGCGGTGGAATCCGGGTCGAGGTGGAGCCCGGCGAGGGTGTGCAGCCCGCCCTCCCCCGCGAGTTGGAGCAGGGCGGAGCCGGTGACCGTCGTGGTGTACGAGAGGAAGACGACGGTGGAGACGATGCCGATCCAGCCGACGAGGAAGCCGAGCCAGGGGCTGAGGGAGCGGCCGACCCAGACATAGCCGCTGCCCATGTTCGGCTCGACCCTGTTGAGCCGGGAGTAGGCACTCGCGATGCCCACGATGGGCAGGAATCCGAGCAGCATGATGATCGGCAGATGGAGGCCTACGGCACCCGCGGTGACGCCGAGACCGATGCCTATGCTCGTGGTTGCGGCGGTGGAGGACGCGGCGATGGCGAATCCGTCGACGACGCCGAGGCTCTTCCTGAGGGACGCGGCTCCTGGTGGGTCGCTGCCGTAGGGGGTGGGTGAGTCCGTCACGGTGGCTCCTTCGCCGGGGGCACTCTTCGGCCCCGATGGCGGCACATCGAACTCCTCGGGGGTTCCGCACGTCAACGCTGTTGTCATAAGGTGCGCCGCATGAGCGCGAGTGAGCGGGTGGTGGCGGAGGGGGCGCGGCGCCGCAGGCGTCCCACCAAGCAGGGCACGGTCCTGTCGGAGCAGCTGATCGTGGAGACGGCGCTGCGGCTGATCGGCGAGCACGGGGCGGCGGCGCTCACCGTGCGCCGGCTCGGCGCGGCCCTGGGGTGCGATCCGAGCGCGATCTACCGGTACTTCCATGACACGGACGACCTGCTGCTCGCAGTGGCCGACGAGCTGATCGGCCGTACGCTGTCCGGCTGGCGGGCGACCGGTGACTGGCGGGCCGACCTGCGTGACCTGGGGTTGCGGATGCATGCCGACTATCTGGCGCATCCGCAGGCGGCCCAGCTGACGTGTGCCCGGGTCACCGGCCGTACGCACGAGATCCAGTCCGTGGAGACCATCCTCGGGATTCTGCGCGGGGCGGGCTTCCCGGACGGGGAGGCGGTGCGCATCTATCACGTGTTCGTCGACCAGGCGCTGTCGTTCGCAGCGCTGGACGCGTCGACGCTGGTGCTGTCGGAGCGGGCCCGCGCGCTGGAGGTGCAGACGTGGCCGCAGACGTATGCACGGCTGGAGCGGACCACGCATCCGCACATCGCGGCGACCGCGTCGGTGCTGGTGGCGGAGATGGGCCGCAGCGGCTATCCGGCGGCGCTGGAGATGATGCTCGCGGCAGCCGCGGCGCGGCTGCAGCATGTGACAGCGAGCCCGTCCGGCACGTGAGGCCGGGGCCCGCCAGACCTCAGGGCGCGGGCACGTCCGGCTCGTGGCGGGCGGGGCGCTTGAGGCAGGGCCTCAGGGCGCCAGGACGTCCAGCTCGTGCAGGGCGCCCACCGCGATCTCCTTCGTCAGCCGCTCCGACTCCACCGCGTGGCCCTCCCGCACCGCCTCCGCGAGCCGTACGTGAAGGGTGACGGCGGCCGGGTCGGGGTCCTCGAACATCACCTGGTGGTGGGTGCGCCCCGCCAGGACCTCGGCGACGACGTCCCCGAGCCGCGCGAACATCTCGTTGCCGGAGGCGTTGAGGACGATCCGGTGGAACGCGATGTCGTGTTCCAGATACCGCTCCAGCTGCTGGCCACGTGAGGTCGCGACCATGCCGAGAGCGCATTCGGTGAGGGCTGCGCACTGGTCCGGCGTGGCGTGCCGGGCCGCGAGCCCCGCCGCGACAGGTTCGATCGCCGAGCGCAGCACGGTCAGGGAGCGCAGCTGGCGCGGCCGGTCGGTGCCGGCCAGTCGCCACCGGATGACCTGCGGATCGTAGACGTTCCAGGCCTCGGTCGGCTGCACGGTCACACCGACCCGGCGCCGGGATTCGACCAGGTGCATGGACTCCAGGACGCGGACCACTTCGCGTACGACCGTGCGCGAGACGTCGAAGCGCTGGGCCAGCTCGTCGGTACGCAGCACCTGGCCCGGCGGGCAGTCACCCGCGGCGATCTCCAGACCCAGGGTGTCCAGCACGTGTGTATGCAGCCCGGGGCCCTGTGTGGTCATGGACAAAGCCTACGGGGCGCCCTTCGGGAACAAAAAGTACGACGTTTATGTCACAGCATCTTGAATAAGTCGTACGTATAGGTTTCAGTAGCGCGACGGACCGATGTCGAGGAAGACGTCGACGGAGACAGCGAGGCACCACCAATGAGCACCCCCCACGTCGTCGTGGTGATGGGCGTAGCAGGGACCGGCAAGACCACGATCGGCCCCCTGCTCGCAGCCGAACTCGGCGTTCCCTACGCCGAAGGCGACGACTTCCATCCCGCGGCGAACATCGCCAAGATGTCGGCCGGCACCCCGCTGGACGACTCCGACCGGTGGCCCTGGCTCGATGCGATCGGGCAGTGGGCGCACGGCCGGGCCGGGCTCGGCGGCGTCGTCAGCAGTTCGGCGCTGAAGCGGGTCTACCGCGACCGGCTGCGGGCCGAGGCCCCCGGTGTCGTCTTCCTCCATCTGACCGGCGACCGCGCCCTCATCGAGGAGCGGATGGCTGAGCGCAAGGGCCACTTCATGCCGACCGCACTGCTCGATTCGCAGTTCGCCACCCTGCAGCCGCTGCAGGACGACGAGGCCGGCGTCGCCGTCGATGTGTCCGGCACCCCCGAAGAAATCACCCAGCGAGCCGTCGCCGCTCTGCGCCGGCTCGAAGCCTAAGGATCATCCACGTGACCAGTCTCAACGTCGAGATGCTGGCAGCGGACGCCGTCGAACCCATCACTTCGGCCGGCAACGCGCAGCTGGGCATCGCCGTTCTGGCGGGCATCGCCGTCATCGTTCTGCTCATCACCAAGTTCAAGTTGCATGCCTTCCTGGCGCTGACCATCGGCTCGCTCGCGCTCGGCTCCTTCGCCGGCGCCGCTCCCGCCAAGACGATAGCCAGCTTCACCGCCGGCCTCGGCTCGACGGTCGCCGGCGTCGGTGTCCTGATCGCGCTCGGCGCCATTCTGGGCAAGCTGCTCGCCGACTCCGGCGGCGCGGACCAGATCGTCGACACGATCCTCGCGAAGACGAGCGGGCGCGCCATGCCCTGGGCGATGGTCCTGATCGCCTCGATCATCGGTCTGCCGCTCTTCTTCGAAGTCGGCATCGTGCTGCTGATCCCGGTGGTGCTGCTCGTCGCCAAGCGCGGCAACTACTCCCTCATGCGGATCGGTATCCCGGCGCTCGCCGGTCTCTCCGTGATGCACGGGCTGATCCCGCCGCACCCCGGCCCGCTGGTCGCGATCGACGCCCTCGGCGCCAACCTCGGTGTCACGCTGGCGCTCGGTGTGCTCGTCGCCATCCCGACGGTGATCATCGCGGGTCCGGTCTTCTCCCGTTATGCCGCCCGCTGGGTGGACATCAAGGCGCCGGAGAAGATGATCCCGCAGCGTCCGTCCGAGGAGCTGGAGCACCGTCCCAGCTTCGGCGCCACGCTGGCAACCATCCTGTTGCCCGTCGTGCTGATGCTGGCCAAGGCCCTCGTCGACATCGTCGTGGACAACCCGGAGAACCACATCCAGCGGGTCACCGATGTGATCGGCTCGCCGCTGATCGCTCTGCTCGCGGCCGTCATCGTCGGCATGTTCACGCTGGGCCGGGCCGCCGGTTTCACCAAGGCGCGGCTCTCCACCACCGTCGAGAAGTCCCTCGCCCCGATCGCGGGTGTGCTGCTGATCGTCGGTGCGGGCGGTGGCTTCAAGCAGACCCTCATCGACGCCGGTGTGGGCCAGATGATCCTGGACTTCTCCAAGGACTGGTCGATCCCGGCGCTGCTGCTGGGCTGGCTGATCGCCGTCGCGATCCGGCTCGCGACCGGCTCGGCAACCGTGGCCACGATCTCGGCGGCCGGCCTGGTCGCCCCGCTCGCCGCCGACATGTCGACGTCGCACGCGGCGCTGCTGGTCCTCGCCGTCGGTGCGGGCTCGCTCTTCTTCAGCCACGTCAATGACGCCGGCTTCTGGCTGGTGAAGGAGTACTTCGGGATGAGCGTCGGCCAGACGGTGAAGACCTGGTCGGTGATGGAGACCATCATCTCCGTGGTCTCGCTGGCCTTCATCCTGCTGCTGTCGCTGATCCTCTAGCCGGACAGCCCCTGGCGACCTGCCGGATCCTCGTCCGGCGGCTCGGCGGACTCCCCCCACAGCGGGTGTTCGGTCCGCGCCCAATGGCGCTCGACCGACCCGGTGCGCATGCCACGGCGTGCCTCCGGGTCGGCGAGCGCCATAGCCATGTGTCCGGCCAGCAAGGTCCCGATCGCGAGCGCCAGCCAGTCGTGCACAAAGGTGGCACCGGTACGCCACATCAGCGGGGCGAGGCCGGTGAACCACATCAGCACCCCGGTGCCGGTCATGACCAGCACGGCGCCCGCGATCCAGGCCGCATACAGCTTCTGACCCGCATTGAACTTCCCGGCCGGGCGGGAGCCGGTCCGGTGGTCGCGGCGGCGTACCGCCCGTAGCCACACCCAGTCGTACGGCCCGAACCGGCCCAGCCGGGACAGGTCGGCGCGCAGCGCCCGGGAGACAAGACCGGCCAGCAGCGGTACGGGGCTCAGCAGCCCGGACCATTGGTGCACGGTGACCACGAGATGGCGGCGGCCGACCAGTTCGGCGAGCTGGGGTACGTACAGGCAGGCCGCGGTCGCCACGCACAGCAGCATCAGCCAGGCCGTGGTGCGGTGCACCCAGCGCTCCGCCCTGCTGAAGCGGTGCAGCCGCCCGGCGGGGTCAGCCGGTGGGGTTGTCGTCGCGGCCGTTGGACCGCCCGACCCAGGCGTCGACGTCATAACCGAGCTCCTCCCAGTAGCCGGGCTTCACGGCGTCGGTGGCGGTGATCCCGGAGAGCCACTTCGCCGACTTGTAGAAGTACATCGGGGCGACATAGAGGCGGACCGGGCCGCCGTGCGCGTGGGCCACCGGCTTGTCCTGCATGCGCAGGGCGACCAGCACATCGGGGCGCCGGGCCTGATCGAGGGTGAGGCTCTCGCTGTAGGTCCCGTCGAAGCAGGTGAAGCGGATCGCCTTCGCTCCGGGCCGCACCCCGGCCGCGTCCAGCAGCGCGGAAAGCCGGACGCCCTCGAACGGGGTCTCGGGGACCCGCCAGCCGGTGACGCACTGGACGTCGCGGACCAGCCTGGTCTGCGGCAGGGCGCGGAGCCGGTCCAGGGTGTACATGGCGGGCCGGTCGACGAGACCGTCGACCTTCAGCCGGTAGTCGGCGGCGCTCTTCCTCGGTACGGACGAGGCGACGGAGTAGTAGCGGAAGCCGCCGCCGTTGGGCAGCAGCCCGGTCAGGCCGGTGGGGTCCTTGTCGGCGACCGCGCCGAGCCCGGATTCCATCATCCGCTGCAGGGCGGGCGCCGCCACGACCGCGCCGGCGCCGAGCCCGAGCATGGTCAGGACCAGGCGGCGGCCGACGGGTGTGCCTTCGGCATCGGGAGGGCGACTGTTCACCCGACCATTCGAGCACCCGCGGCCGCCCGTCACCAGGGGCCGCGGGTATCCGTCACACTTCGGTAAGGCGATGGGGCTCAGTGGTGGACCGAACCGCTCTCGGCCGCCTTCTCCAGCTGGAACGCCTCGTTGCCGAGCCCGATCCTGGCGTGCACCGCCGGCCTCGTCGAGCGCAGCACCGCCCCGTACACCAGGCCGATGACGAGCGCGGCGACGATGACACCGGGCAGCAGCCAGTTGAGGACCGAGCCCGGGCCCGAGCCGACCAGCACGTCGAAGTCCCGGACGGTGAAGACGGCGATCGCCAGCATCGCCACCCCGGCCAGGCCCGAGGCGATCAGCCGCGGCAGCTGCGCCCGGCCCGCGCCGCGCTTCACGAAGAACGCGATCACGGCGAAGGAGGCCGCGGCCATCAGCACGATGACGCCGAGCGCGCCGACGTTGCCCATCCAGGTGAACAGCTGCAGCACGGGCGCGGTCGGGTCTCCGAACGGCTTGTCGTCGGTGAACGCGAAGGCCAGCACGATCACCAGGGAGACCGCGGACTGGAGCAGCGAGCCGGTGGCGGGTGCGCCGCTGGTCTTGTTGGTACGGCCGAAGGCGGCGGGCAGCAGGCTCTCGCGGCCCATCGCGAACGCGTAGCGGGCGACGACGTTGTGGAAGCTGAGCAGTGCGGCGAACATGCCGGTGACGAAGAGCACGTGCAGCACATCGGTGAAGGTCGTGCCGAGCCGGTCCTCAGTGAGACCGAACAGCATCGCGGGGCCCTGCTTCAGCGAGGTGTCCGCGATGAAGCCGGGGCCGGCGGCGACGGTCAGCGCCCAGGAGCTGACCGCGAGGAACAGTGCGGCGTAGCCGACGGCGAGGAACATCACCCGGGAGACGACGATCTGCGGACGGCTGGTCTCCTCCGCGTACACCGGGGCCTGTTCGAAGCCGACGAACGCGGCGATGCAGAAGCAGAGCGCGGTGCCGAGTCCGGCGCCGGTGAGGGTGTCGGGGCTGAAGGCGTGCAGGGACAGGCCCTCGGGTCCGGGCTTGGAGACGGCGGCGATGTCGAAGATCACGACGAGGGCGCACTCGACGACCAGCAGCACGCCGAGGACCTTGGCGTTGAGGTCGATCTTCAGCCACCCGAGGACACCGACGATCAGTACGGCGACGACGGCCGGTATCCACCAGTCGACTTCGATCTCGAGGTAGGTGGAGAAGAGCCCGGAGACCTCGAAGCCGAGGATGCCGTAGATGCCGACCTGCATGGCGCTGTACGCGACGAGGGCGACGAGTGCGGCACCGGCGCCCGCGGTGGGGCCGAGCCCACGGGCGATGTACGCGTAGAAGGCACCGGCGTTGTGGACATGCCGGCTCATCTCCGCGTAGCCGACGCTGAACAGCATCAGGACGATGCCGAGGATGACGTACAGCAGGGGCTGGCCGACGATGCCCATCACGCCGAAGACGGTGGGCATCACCCCGGCGACGACCATCAGGGGGGCGCTTGCGGCGAGAACCGAGAGCAGCAGCCCCGCGGTGCCGAGCCGGTCCGCACGCAGGGCCCGCTCCTCACCCTTGTAGGTGCTGATGCCGCCCGTATCGCCGGTCGCGCCGGTCTCACTCGTTCTCGAACTGCCCGTCGACATGGCGGGGGTGGTCCCTTCGTTGAGGAGAAACAGGGGAGAAACACTGGGAGGTGCACAGCAGCGGGCGACTCCGCGGCAGACGGCTCTGCGGCGGGTGACTCCTCACGGCGTACCGAGCGCGGTACCCCGCGCCGTGAGGAAGGCCTGGTACGGGTCCCGGCCCGAGTACGACCAGGGTGCGGCCGTGGCGTGGGGCCCGATGCGGTGGAAGAGGGCGGCGGCCTCGGCGAGCCTGCCCTCGCAGACCTTGGCGTGGGCCAGGAAGTTGAGGTCGGCACGGTTGCGCGGGTGGTCCTCGCGCTCCCATTCCAGCCACCAGTCGAACGCGGCCTTCATCACCTGCCGGGCCCGCCGTCCCGACCAGTGCCCGGAGCGCACCGGGTCGTCGGGCTCGCTGCCCGCGGCAACCAGGACGCGGTAGCGCTCGGCGTGCGCGACGACCGGGAGGACGGCGAGCGGCGAATCGGCGGGGGCCTGTTCGGCGGCCCAGGCGGCGAAGTCGTAGACCTCGTGCAGCGGGTCCTGGCCGCTGTCGGGGTGGTTCTCGGCGAGCCGGGCCGTCATCAGATGATGCGCGTGGTGGTGGTCGGGGTGGCGGATGCGCACCGCGTCGAAGAGCTTCCCCGCCTCCTCCTGGGTGCCGTGCGCGCGGGCCAGCATCAGCTGCCCCAGCCAGGGCGTGGGGTCGTCGGGGACCAGTCGCGCGGCGTGCAGGCAGGCCTCTCGGGCCGCCTCGGGTGTGTCCTTGCCATGCAGGGCGCGGACCACGGTGGCGCAGGCCAGCAAGGTGGCGGCGTCGGCGCTGTCGGGTTCGGCGAGCAGCCAGTCGCGGGCCCAGCCGGCGGCGGCCGGAGTCTCGGCGAGGGCCACGACGCGATGGCTGCGGCGGTCCCAGTCGCTGCCGGTGCCGGCCAGCAGGGAGCGGGCCCTGGTCCACCGCCCCTGGGTGAACTGCCCCCGCACCTCGATGAGTTCGGTGTCATCGAGCGCCGGGTCGAAGGGATGACCGGAGCGTCCGCCCCGTCTTCGGGAGCGGCCCAGGGGAGGCGGAGGCGGGGACACCGCTGGCTTCCTTTACGAAACGAGTACGAGCAAGTACGGGCTGGAAAAGGACGGCGGTGAGAGCGTTGGGGCGCGTTGGGGCGCGTTGGGGCGCGAGCGTTGTCGATCGCGGACAGCCAAGCGGTAGGCAAGGCTCCGCGTCAAGAGTTGACCTTGATCAACTGCATTCAATTACAGATGAGTTGGCCGGAACCCGGCATTCATGAGCCCTCGTCACGTACGTGACGAGGCATGCCAGACTTGTGCCATGTCGAACCGTGAGCCTCTCAAGCCCTTTCTTCTTGCCTTTCCCGGGCCGCTGCGCGATCAGCTGGTCGAGGCGGTACTCAGCGGCGCGAAGGTGTCGACGACGGGGCTGCTGGCGGAGTACGAGGCGGAGAAGGAGGAGCTGCCTCCGGTGGGCGAGCGGTCGGCGCTGATCGACTCGGCGGGCCGGGAGATCGCGGTGGTGGAGGTGACCGAGGTACGGATCCTGCGGCTCGGCGACATCGATCTCCAGCACGTGATCGACGAGGGCGAGGGCGACACCTCGGCGGCCGAGTGGCGCGCGAGCCATGAGCGGTTCTGGCAGGGGGAGGAGATGCGGGAGGCGCTCGGCGACCCGGAGTTCACGGTCGACGACGGCACACTGATCGTCGCCGAACGGTTCCGCGTCGTCGAGCTCCTCGATCCCTGCGCAGCGGCGGAGGACCGGCCGACCGGCAGTACACAGCACTGACCGGCCGGCACCCGTTGCGCGTCATGGCACAAGGGCGTCGCGCCCGGGGCCGACCTGCTGATGGGCAAGGTCCTGGCCGACGAGGGCTACGGCGTCGGACAGTGCCGCGTCGGCCGTGCTCCTTCCGACGGGAGAACCCGCCCGCACGGGTGGCCGGCCGAGCAGAGCAGGGGCCGGCGGACTACGGGTCAGCCGACCGCCTCCGCCGCGGCCCGGCCCGCCGCCCGTCCGGAGAAGATGCAGCCGCCGAGGAACGTCCCTTCGAGCGAGCGGTAGCCGTGCACCCCGCCGCCGCCGAAGCCTGCCGCCTCCCCCGCCGCGTACACACCGGGCAGGGGTGTGCCGTCCGCCGTGAGCACCCGTGACGACAGGTCCGTCTCCAGCCCGCCGAGCGACTTGCGGGTCAGGATGTTGAGTCGTACGGCGATCAGCGGACCGGCCTCGGGGTCCAGGATGCGGTGCGGCGCCGCCGTGCGGATCAGCTTGTCGCCCAGATACGTGCGGGCGCCGCGGATCGCCGTGATCTGGAGATCCTTGGTGAACGGGTTGGCGATCTCGCGGTCCCGGGCGGTGATCTCGCGGCGCAGCCCGTCCGCGTCGATCAGAGGTTCGTCGGTGAGCGCGTTCATGCCGCGGACCAGCGCGTCGAGGTCCTTCTCGACCACGAAGTCCACCCCGTTGTCCATGAACGCCTTCACCGGACCCGGCACGTCCGCGCGCGCCCGGCCGATCACACCGCGGATCGACTTCCCGGTCAGGTCGGGGTTCTGCTCCGAGCCGGAAAGCGCGAACTCCTTGCCGATGATCTTCTGGTCGAGAACGAACCAGGTGTAGTCGTAGCCGGACTTCATGATGTGCTCGAGGGTGCCGAGCGTGTCGAAGCCGGGGAAGAGCGGGACCGGCAGTCGCTTGCCGCGGGCGTCCAGCCAGAGCGAGGACGGTCCCGGCAGGATCCGGATTCCGTGCTTGGCCCAGATCGGGTTCCAGTTCTCGATGCCCTCGGTGTAGTGCCACATCCGGTCGCGGTTGATGTGATGGGCGCCCGCCTCCTCGGTGATGCCGAGCATCAGTCCGTCGACATGGGCGGGGACCCCGGACAGCATCTTCGCGGGCGGGGTGCCCAGCCGCTCGGGCCACTGGGCACGGACGAGATCGTGGTTGCCGCCGATGCCACCGGAGGTGACGATCACCGCTTGGGCCCTCAGCTCGAAGGTGCCGGTCGCCTCGCGGCTGCTCGCGGTGCCGCGGGAGACACCGCTCGGTTCGAGGAGCTCACCCGTCACGGTGTCCACGGCGCCGGCGGTGCGGCCGAGGCCGGTGACCCGGTGCCGGAACTTCAGCTGGACGAGGCCCTTGGCGACGCCTTCGCGGACCCGGCGCTCGAAGGGGGCCACGACGCCGGGGCCGGTGCCCCAGGTGATGTGGAAGCGGGGTACGGAGTTGCCATGCCCGTTCGCGTCGTAGCCGCCACGCTCGGCCCAGCCGACGACGGGGAAGATCCGCAGCCCCTGGGCCTGCAGCCAGGACCGCTTCTCACCGGCCGCGAAATCGACGTATGCCTGGGCCCACTTGCGTGGCCAGTGGTCCTCCTTGCGGTCGAAGCCGGCCGTACCGAGCCAGTCCTGGAGGGCCAGCTCGTGGCTGTCCTTGATCCGCATGCGGCGCTGTTCGGGTGAGTCGACGAGGAAGAGGCCACCGAAGGACCAGTGCGCCTGGCCGCCGATCGACTGTTCGGGTTCCTGGTCGAGCAGGATCACCGTGCGGCCCGCGTCGACGAGCTCGGCGGTGGCCACGAGACCCGCGAGTCCAGCCCCGATCACGATCACATCAGCGTCGTACGCCATGGGTTCCATCCTTGTCGGGGCGAGTCGGGCGAGTCGGGCGAGTCCGGGTGAGCGGGTGAGCCGGGGTCCCGAAGGAGCACCGGAAGTTACTCGTGCGTCAGATCTTCGGCACCGGTCGCTGCGGCGTCAACCGCCCGGTCGGCCGCGCTCCGGCCGCGCCCTTGGGCCGGAGGCGCTATCGTCGAAACAAATCACCCTCTCCTGGCCGGACTTGAGGTAGAGAAGCGTGTCGGTGCTGGTGCTCGTACTCGCCGTGAGCGCTGCCTGCTGTCTGGGATTCGGCTTTGTCCTGCAGCAGGCTGCCGCCCGGCACGCCCCGAGGAGGGACTATCTCTCCCCCCGGCTGCTGCTCGACCTGATGCGGGTGCGGAGCTGGCTCGCCGGGATCGGCCTGATGGTCTGCGGCATGGCGCTGGGGGCGGTGGCCCTGGGCAACGGCGAGGTGTCCGTCGTCGAGCCTCTCCTGGCGACCAATCTGCTCTTCGCGATGGCCCTGTCGCGCCACCGCACCGGCCAGCGGCTCGGCCGGCAGGGCTGGGCCGGGCTCTGGCTGCTGGCCGGCGGGGTCACCGCCTTCCTGCTGGGGGGCCGGCCGCAGGGCGGCGAGACGATCACGAACGCACTGCGGCACTGGCTGGTGGTCGGCGTGGTCGTGGGCATAGCCCTGCTGCTCACCACCTTCGCCAAGCGCTCGCAGCACGGAGCGGCCCCGGCGCTGCTCGCGGTGGCGGCCGGGCTGCTGTACGGCCTCCAGGACGCGCTGACCCGGATGAGCGGGCAGCTGCTGTCGGCCGCGGGATGGACGGCACTGGTGACGAGCTGGCAGCCGTACGCGGTGGTGGTGCTGGGTGTGACGGGACTGATCCTGGTGCAGAGCGCGTTCGAGACGGCGCCGCTGCGGATGTCGCTGCCCGCGCTGACCGCCGCGCAGCCGCTGGCCGGGATCGCCTGCGGGATCGGCTTCCTCGGCGACCAGGTGCGCACCGATGCGGGTGCGCTGGCCTGGCAGGCGGCCGGACTGGCGGCGATCGTCGTCGGGATCGTGCTCCTGGGGTTGCATCCGGCGATGCCGACGGGCCACGGCCACCACGACCGGAAGCACAGTCTGCAGCCGCACTGACGGGCGGGCGGTTCATGCGTCCGCCCGGCCGGTGCTGCCCGGCCGGTGATCCTCGGCCCCGGAGCTGGGGTTGGATGGGCTTTATGACTGCTGCTGACGAAATTCTGGACATCGTCGACGAGAACGACGAGGTCGTCGGTCAGGCCCCGCGCGGTGAGGCGACCGCGCGAGGTCTGCGCCACCGCTGCGCCTTCATCGAGGTCCGGGACGCCGAGGGCCGGCTCTTCGTGCACCGCAGGACCCCGACCAAACTGGTCTTCCCCTCGCACTACGACATGTTCGTCGGCGGGGTGGTCGGCGCGGGCGAGTCGTACGACGAGGCGGCGCTGCGCGAGGCCGAGGAGGAACTCGGGGTCACGGGGCTCCCCCGCCCCGAGCCGCTCTTCAAGTTCCTCTACGAGAGCGCGGAGCACTCCTGGTGGTCGCACGTCTACCAGGTGCGGTGCGAGCTGCCGGTGAACCCGCAGGTGGAGGAGGTCGCCTGGCACACCTTCCTCACCGATGACGAGCTGACGGAGCGGCTCGGCGACTGGGAGTGGGTGCCGGACGGCCTGGAGACCTACCACCGGCTGCGGGAGTTCCGGGCAGGCCGGGCCCCGGCAGGCGATCGGCGACAAAGTGCTGGTTAGGGTTCGGACGTGAACGACTTCGTACAAGGCCTGAGGCTGTGGTTCGCACCGGAGCGGATCCGTGACGAGGGCGACACCCCGGACTACCGCTTCTCGCTCGCCAACGAGCGCACCTTCCTCGCCTGGATCCGGACGGCTCTGGCGCTCATCGGCGGCGGCTTCGCCGTCGATCAGTTCCTGCCGGAGCTGGCCTGGGGGGTCAGGACGGGGCTGGCGCTCGCGCTCCTCGCAGCCGGTGTGCTGTGTGCGCTGCGGGCGGTCAACCACTGGGTGCGGTGCGAGCGGGCGATGCGGCGCGGCGAGGACCTGCCGGTCTCCCGCTTCCCGACACTGCTCGGCCTTGCCGTCGGCGTCGTCGCCGTCGCGATGGTGGTGGTGGTCGTCTTCGGCTGGGAGGGCCGGTGACGGCCCCCGTCCGGGACCCCGGGCTGCAGCCCGAGCGGACCAGGCTGGCGTGGCGGCGCACCACCCTGTCCTGCACGGTGGTGGCTCTGCTGGCGGGCAAGCAGGCCCTGCACAACGGTGCGAGCCCGGCCGGACTCGCCGCCCTGTCGCTGAGCGTGCTGGCCTGGCTGGGCTTTCTGCAGGTGGCGCACCGGCGGGTGCTCGGGATGGGGACCACGCAGCCGCAGCCGCTGTCACCGCGCGGCGCGCTGACGGCGGCCGTGTGCACGGTGGCGCTCGCGGTGTTCGCCGCGGCGATGATCTTCTGAGGGGTCGTGCCGGGGCTGTCAGTTGTCCCAGGGGACGGTGACGACGATCTTCCCGCGGGTGCGTCCCTCCTCGTTCAGCCGGTAGGCGTCCGCGGCCTGTTCGAGCGGGAACGTCCGGTCGATATGGACCGAGATGATGCCCTGCTCGGCCAGGGTGCTCAGCTGGGCGAGATCCGTCGCGTCGGGCCGGACGAAGGCATAGCGGCCGCCGTACGAGAAGACCTCGCCGTCCGCGATGGACACCAGCCGGCCCCCGGGCTTCAGCACTTCCGCGGAGACGCGCAGGGCCTCGCCGCCGACGGTGTCGAAGGCGGCGTCCACCCCGTCGGGGACCAGGGCCCGGATCCGGTCGGCGAGCCCCTCGCCGTACGCCACCGGCTCGCCGCCGAGCTCTCGCACATGGTCGTGGTTGCGCTCGCTGGCGGTGCCGATGACGCGGGCGCCCGTGTGCCGGGCGAGCTGGACGGCCAGCGAGCCCACCCCGCCCGCGGCCGCGTGGACGAGCACGGTGTCGCCGTCCTGGACCCGCAGCGAGCGGTGCAGCACCTGGTACGCGGTGAGACCGGCCAGCGGCAGGCCTGCCGCCTCCTCGAAGCTCAGGCTCAGCGGCTTGCGGGCGAGGGTGCGCACGGGGGCGGCGACGTACTCGGCGAAGGTGCCGCGGGACAGGAAGTCCTCCCGCACATAGCCGATGACCTCGTCGCCGACCGCGAATTCGTCGACGGCGATGCCGGGCTGTACGACGACTCCGGAGACGTCCCAGCCGGGGATCACCGGAAAGACGGCCTCCAGTCCCGACTGGAGGTGGCCCTCCCTGGCCTTCCAGTCGACCGGGTTGACGGCCGCTGCACGCACTTTCACCAGCACACTGTCCGGGCCGACCTTCGGGTCGGGCCGCTCGCCGTACTCCAGGACGTCGGCCCCGCCGTACCTGCTGTAGCTGATCGCCTTCATCATCCGACCTTCCGGGCTGCTCAGGCCGGACGCAACTCAGGCGGTGACGGCCTCGGACGGCGGCGCGGAGTGCGCCGGCCGCGGGCGGATCAGGTCCGCGGTGACGGCCTCCGGGCATCCGGCCAGCCCCCGGGCAGCTCCGGGCTCACCGGCGCGGGACGGCCGGGCGTCACCCACTCCGGCGCTTCGTCGATCACCAATCCAATGCCGTATTCATATGTGAACTCCATTCAGCGACAAGACTGAACGCCAGATTCCGGACCACCGGGGGCGGAGTCCGCACGGGGGAATCCGGGAGTTCACTGGACGACATACCGACTGGTCGGCATCATGAGCTTCGACGACTTTTCACCCCGGAGGTGCGCACGATGAGCTCAGTCCACCCGCCAGGCCTCGACCTGGACCGGCTCCGCGGATATCTCGACCGCGAACGGCCGGGTCTGGTGAACGGACCGCTCGAAGCCCGGCTCATCGAGGGCGGTCGCTCCAACCTGACGTACATCGTCACGGACGGCACCGGTCACTGGGTCGTCCGCCGGCCTCCGCTCGGCCATGTCCTCGCCACCGCGCACGACATGAAGCGCGAGCACCGGGTGATCAGCGCGCTGCATCCGACCGCCGTGCCGGTGCCCGAGCCGGTACTGCTCTGCGAGGACGACTCCGTCATCGGGTCGTCCTTCTACCTCATGGAGTACGTCGAGGGGACTCCGTACCGCACCGCCGAACAGCTCGCCCCGCTCGGCCCCGAACGCACCCGGGCTGCCGTCCTCGGGCTGGTCGACACGCTGGTGGAACTGCACGCGGTGGACCCCGAGTCCGTGGGACTCGGCGACTTCGGGCGCCCCGAGGGCTTCCTCGACCGGCAGCTGCGCCGCTGGGGCAAGCAGCTGGACGCCTCCCGCAACCGCGAACTGCCCGGCATCGACGAGCTGCACGCCGCGCTGGGGCGCGAGCTGCCCGTCTCCCCCACGCCGACCGTCATCCACGGCGACTACCGCCTGGACAACGTCCTGATCGGCTCGGACGACGAGATCAACGCCGTCCTCGACTGGGAGATGTCGACGCTCGGCGACCCGCTGACCGACCTCGGCCTCCTGGTGATGTACAGCTCCGATCTCGGTCTGCCGGGGTCCCCGGTCTCCACCACCAGCGGCGCGGCCGGCCACCCCACCCCCGCCGAACTGATCGAGCGCTACGCCGCCCGCTCCGGCCGGGACACCTCCGCCATCTCCTGGTACACGGCGTTCGCGTGGTTCAAGCTCGCCGTGATCCTGGAGGGCATCCACTACCGCTACACCCTCGGCCAGACGGTCGGCGCCGGCTTCGACCGGATCGGCGATCTCGTCCCCGTCTTCATCGAGCACGGCCTCACCACCCTTCAGGAAGGCTGATCAGTCCATGGATTTCGCATTCGACGCCCGTACGGAAGAGCTGCGCACCAGGCTGCTCACCTTCATGGACGAACATGTCCACCCGGCCGAGAAGATCGCGGAGGAGCAGCGCGCACTGCTCGCCTCCCCGTGGGACACCCCGCCGATCGTCGAGGAGCTGAAGGCGCAGGCGCGTAAGCAGGGCCTGTGGAACCTCTTCCTGCCCGACGCGGAGTACGGAGCCGGGCTGACCAACCTCCAGTACGCGCCGCTCGCCGAAATCACCGGCCGCTCCCCGCAGTTGGCGCCGACCGCACTGAACTGCGCGGCGCCGGACACCGGGAACATGGAGGTGCTCTTCCAGTTCGGCACGGACGGGCAGAAGAAGCAGTGGCTGGAGCCGCTGCTCGCCGGGGAGATCCGGTCGGCGTTCGCCATGACGGAGCCCGAGGTGGCCTCGTCGGACGCGACGAACATCGAGACCCGGATCGTGCGGGACGGTGACGAATACGTCATCAACGGCCGCAAGTGGTACATCTCCGGGGCGATGAACCCGGACTGCCGGATCTTCATCGTGATGGGCAAGACCGACCCGGACGGCCCCGACATCCGCCGTCAGCAGTCGATGATCCTGATTCCGCGCGACACGCCCGGCCTCGAAGTGCGGCGCGCGATGCAGGTGTACGGGTACGAGGACCACTACCACGGCGGTCACGCCGAAGTCGTGTTCAACGATGTGCGGGTGCCCGCCGCGAACCTGATCGGCGAGGAGGGCGGCGGCTTCGCCATCGCCCAGGCGCGTCTCGGCCCCGGCCGGATCCACCACTGCATGCGGCTGATCGGGATGGCCGAGCAGGCCATCGAGCTGATGTGCAAGCGGGCGGTGTCCCGTACGGCCTTCGGCAAGCCGCTCGCCCAGCAGGGCGTCGTGCAGAACTGGATCGCCGACGCGCGGGTCACGGTTGAGCAGCTGCGGCTGCTGGTGCTGAAGACGGCGTGGCTGATGGACACGGTGGGCAACCGGGGCGCGCACACGGAGATCCAGGCCATCAAGATCGCCACCCCGCGTGCGGTGGTCGACATCCTCGACCAGGCGGTGCAGTTGCACGGCGCGGGCGGCGTCAGCCAGGACTTCCCACTGGCGGAACTGTGGGCGGCGGCGCGGACACTGCGGCTGGCGGACGGGCCGGACGAGGTGCACCAGCGGTCGCTGGCGCGGCGCGAGATCAAGCGGTACGTGTAGGCGGTGGCCGGGGCGGGCGGTGACCGGGTGCGTCCGGTCGCCGCTGCCGTCCTCGGACGAGCGAACCCGGACCAACCCGGAGCCACGGACAGGCAGGAAAAATGAAGCCCGTCCGGCGATTGAGGACGAAGCGGCAACCACCGCCCCGGTGCCTACGGTCGGAGCGCGCGCAGCAGCAAGTCGGCCAGGTGGTCGGCGACCTCCTGCTGGCTCAACGGGCCGTCCGGGCGGTACCACGTCGACAGGTGGTGCACCGAGCCGAAGTGGTAGTCCACCACCAGATCCGCCGGCGTCGCGGTCGAGAACACCCCGCTCCGCTGGCCCTCTTCCACCAGCGCCCGGAACCGCTCGTGGTAGCGGCGCCGCTCCACCCGCACCTGCTTGTTCTTCTCCGGGCTCAGATGGTGCATCGACCGGAAGAAGATCGACGCGTCGTCGAGGTTCTCGATCGTCGTGACGACGACATCCGCCGCCGCGTCCCGCAGCCGCTGCTCGACCGGCGCCTCGGCGGTGGCGAAGGCGTCGAGCCGCTCCTGCTGGAGCCGCAGCACCCGGGCGTAGACCTCCTGGAGGAGGTCCTCCTTGGACCCGAAGTAGTGGTACAGCGCACCCTTGGTGACGCCCGCCGCCTCGACGATCTCCTGGACCGACGTGCGGTCGTAACCCTGCTCGGCGAAGAGCCGGGTGGCGGCGGCCAGCAGCCGCTGCGGGACCGGGGCATCGTTCCCGTCCGTCGTTCTGGCCATTGCCGCCGCCCTGCCTTTCGTACGATGTTTCCGCTGCTCTACTGCGCTGAACGCAGTTCCCGCCTGAGGATCTTCCCACTTGCCGTCTTCGGGAGTTCGGCCAGGATCTCGACCTCGCGCGGGTACTTGTAGGCGGCCAGCCGCTCCTTGCAGTAAGCGCCCAGCTCTCCGGGCCCGACCACCGCACCGGGCCGCAGGCTGACGTACGCCCGGACGGTCTCGCCGCGGTAGACGTCGGGGACGCCGACGACGGCCGCCTCCCGCACCGCCGGGTGGGTGTACAGGACATCTTCCACCTCGCGCGGCCAGACCTTGAAACCGGAGGCGTTGATCATGTCCTTCTTGCGGTCGACGACGTACAGCCAGCCGTCACGGTCCATGAAGCCGATGTCGCCCGTCCGCAGCTCACCGTCCGGGAAAGCGGCGGCGGAGGCGTCGGGCAGCCGCCAGTAGCCGGAGACGACCTGGGGACCGCGGACGGCGATCTCACCCTGTTCGCCGAACGGCACCTCGTCGCCGTTCTCGTCGAGGATCCGGACGATCGTGTCGGGGCCGGGAACGCCGACAGAGAGCGTCCCGGAGACCGGGTCGACGGGGGCTTCCCGCTCGGGCGGTACGGAGGCGCAGGGCGCGGTGCACTCGGTGAGGCCGTAGCCGTTGCGGATGTACGGGCCGAAGCCTGCCCGGAACTTCTCCACGAGCGCGGGCGGCAGCGGTGCACCGCCGGAGGAGATCACCTGGAACGAGGCGAAGTGCTCACGGGTCGCACCGGGATGGGCGGCGAGCGCCATGAAGGCGGTCGACGGGCCGACGGTGTACGCGGGGCGGTGCTCGGCGAACGCGTCGAGGACGACACCGGGATGGAAGCGGTACGCGAGGACGAGGGTGCCCGCATTGGTGAGACAGGCGGCCAGCTGGCACACCATGCCGGTGATGTGGAAGAGCGGCGCGAGCGCGAAGTACGAGGAGCCCTCGGCGACCGGGTGTCCGGTGCGCTGGCGCTCGGCGTTGACCATGATGTTGCCGTGGGAGTTCATGGCGCCCTTGGGGGTGCCGCTGGTCCCGGAGGTGTAGCTGATCAGCGCCACGTCGGCGGCGGTGAGCTCGCGGCCTTCGGGGGCGGCGAGCCCCTGGCGGGCGACGGCCACCAGGTCGTCGGCGTCCTCGGGCGCGGGCAGCCGCTCGAAGTTCAGGACCCGGTCGTCGTTCTGGCTCTGGAGGTCGAGCTCGCAGGCGGTGACGGCGATCCGTACGGTCGGGGCGGCGGCCGCGGTGTCCCGCAGGTACGACTCCCACGCCCGGTCCGCGCAGATCAGCGCGGTCACCTCGGCGTCCTTCAGTACGTGGCCGACCTCACCGGACTTGTACATCGGGTTGAGCGGGACGACGGTCGCCCCGGCCTTCCAGGCGCCGAGCAGCGCGAGTACGAACTGCGGGGAATTCTGCAGCATGATCGCGACCCGGTCGCCGCGCTCCAGGCCCTTCGCGGCGAGATGGCCGGCCACCGAGTCGGAGAGCGCGTCGGTCTCGCGGTAGCTGAGGCGCCCGTCGAAGTAGGCGAGCGCCGGGTGCTCCGGGGCGCCGGCGACGGAGGCACGGAAGGCGTGCACCAGGGTCGCGGCGGGGCTGACAGGGGCCCGCTGGGCCTCGCTGAGCAGGGAGATCCAGGGCTTCGCCGCGTAGACGGACCCGGGGACGGTGTCGGACTCGGTCATGCGCCGGTCTCCTCCCACTTCTGCTGAAGGTGGTTCATGTTGTCGAGCCAGTGGTCGGTGTCCGTGGTCCGGGCCCGGTAGTACCCGGCGACCTCGGGGTGCGGCAGGACGAGGAAGCGGTCCTCGGACATGGCGTCGAAAAGCGCGTCGGCGACGGCCTCCGGCTCGATGGCGCTGGGGGCGAGCACCAGCTCGCCGGCCGACCCCGCGGCGGTGAGCATGTCCGTACGCACGCCCTGCGGGCAGATCGCGTGGACCTTGACGCCGCGGTGGCGGTAGGTCAGCGAGAGCCATTCGGCGAAGGCGACGACCCCGTGCTTGGTGACGCTGTACGGCGCCGCGCCGATCATCGTCAGCAGCCCGGCGGCGGACGCGGTGGAGACGAACCGGCCGCTGCCGCGCTCCAGCCAGTCCGGCAGCAGCGCCCTGGCCGCGCGGACATGAGCCATCACATTGACATCCCAGGCCGCCGCCCAGACCTCCTCGTCGGCGAAGACGTCGCCGGGCGAGGCGAGGCCCGCGTTGGCGCAGTAGATGTCCACGGTGCCGTCCAGGGCATCCCGGGCGGCGTCCACGATCCGTGAGGCGTCACCGGCGACGGCGATGCCGCCGATCTCCTCGGCAAGCACCTTGATCCGGGCCTCGTCGAGGTCGTTGACGACGACCCTGGCGCCTTCCGCGGCGAATCTGCGGGCCAGAGCGGCGCCGATGCCGCCTCCGGCTCCGGTGACCACTACGCCCGCGCCCTGCACCGTACTCATCGGGTCCCGCCTCTCTCAGCCGACTTCCCCAGCAGACTAACCAGTCGGTATGTCGTCGGGGAAGAGGTGGGGCCGGGTTGTCACCACTCCCGTCACAGCAGTACCGTCCGGCTCGTTCCGCAGAGCGCTTGCGCGCGCTAGCGTGCGTGACCATGACAGTCGGAGCGATCATGGAGGTAGCCGAATGAGCCTGTCCAGACGTGGTTTGCTGGCCGCCGGCGGTGCGGCGGGAGCCCTCGCGGCGACGGCTGCAGGAACCGGGACCGCGGCAGCGGGACCCGTGCCCGGGAAGGGGCAGGGCGCCGGGCGGAACCGGATCCGGACCGGCTTCGACCGGCTGGCCGCTGATGGCTACGCACTGCTGAAGGGGCAGAAGGTCGGGGTCGTCACCAACCCGACCGGGATCACCTCCGATGTGCGCCACATCATCGATGTGATGCACCCGGACGAGCGGGTGAACCTGGTCGCGGTCTTCGGACCCGAGCACGGCTTCCGCGGCACCGCGCAGGCGGGCGGCTCCGAGGGGCGGTACGACGACCCGGCGACCGGACTCCCCGTCTACGACACGTATTTGAAGAGCGGGCAGCCGCTCGCCGATGTCTTCACCGCGTCCGGCGTGGACACGATCGTCTTCGACATCCAGGACGCGGGTGCACGCTTCTACACGTACATCTGGACGCTGTACGACTGCATGGAGGCGGCGGCTCTCGCGGGCAAGCGGTTCGTCGTACTGGACCGGCCGAACCCGGTGACCGGGCGGGCCGCGCTCGGGCCGGTCCTCGACCCGGCTTTCTCGACCTTCGTGGGGCGCCGGGAGATCGCGCAGGCGCACGGCATGACGGTCACGGAGCTCGCGCTGCTCTTCAACGCGGAGTTCCTGGCCGAGCGGCCGGTCGAGCTGGACATCGTGAAGATGTCGGGGTGGCGGCGCGCGGACTTCTTCGACGAGACCGGGCTGCCGTGGGTGCCGCCGAGCCCCAACATGCCGACGCCGGACACCGCGCTGGTGTACTCCGGGACCTGCCTCTTCGAGGGCACGAACCTCTCCGAGGGGCGCGGCACCACGCGACCGTTCGAACTGCTCGGTGCGGAGGGCATCGACCACCGCTGGGCGGCGGCCGCGAACGCGCTGGATCTGCCCGGAGTCGCGTTCCGCGAGGCGTACTTCGCGCCGACGTTCTCCAAGTTCCAGGGGAAGACGGTCGGCGGCGTGCAGCTGCATGTGCAGGACCGGGAGGTCTTCGACCCGGTGCGCACGGGGATCGCGCTCCTGGTGACGGCGAAGCAGACCTGGAGCGGGTTCGCGTGGCGCTCGGACAACTGGATCGACAAGCTCACCGGCAACACACGGGTCCGCACGATGATCGATGCGGGTGCGGACACGGATGAGGTGGTGGGGGCCTGGGCGGCGGATCTCGCCGCGTTCCGGGCGGTACGCAAGAGGTACTTGCAGTACCGGTGAGGCGGACCGGGCGGGTCCGAGGGTTCGGACCCGCCCGGTGAACCGGTTCCGTCCTCGAGCACCGGACGGACTGGAATGAATGCCTACCGGTGTGTGGGGAACTCCACCACCTGCTGGTACGTCGGGCGGTTCTGCCAGTGGATGGCCTTCTGGCTGATTCCGCCCAGCGCGCGGTGGATGATCGAGTCCGTGCACCACTGCTCGCCGGCCCCGCAGCTGTCGTCACCGGGGTAGACCTCGGTGACCGGTTCGGACGCTGCCTGCTTCAGGGAGGCGAGCAGGGTGTTCCGGCAGCTGCTCAGGTCTCCGTTTCCGCAGTACGTCCTGGCGAGCGGACCCTTGACCGGCCGGCCGAGGACCTGGCGCAGATCCTTGTCCACAAAGCCCCACCAGCCGTACTGGAACGCCGATCCGCTGTGCGCCCCGCTCGGGCCGTGGCTGGCCGCCGGTGACTCGTCGGTGGCGAGATTGGCGGTCAGCGCCCCGAACAGGCTGTCGCCGAGCCCCGGTTTGAACTCGGCCTCGACCAGCTTCGGCCACCACGCGTCCATGATTCGTACCGCGTCCGCGTCGGTGTAGGTGTGCGAGCCGGGGCTGCGCTCCCTGCGCTGCGATCCCGAAGCCCGCCAGGACTCCAACTGCTGGATCACCGCGTTCAGTTCCGGATCGGTGACCGGCCGGGAGCGGAGCACCTGCAGCAGTTCGGGCAGCAACTGCTCACCGCGCAGGTCGGTGAGTGCGGCTTCCGCCATGGCCCGGGTGAGCGAGGCGCGGGTGACGCCGCCCTGCTCCACCAGCTTCGCCACCCGGTCGTCGAGCAGATCCGCCCGGTGCACCGCGCCGAGGCCGAAGCCCGCGGAGGCGTACCCCTCGGCCTGCTTGTTGTTCCAGGAGACGTAGTAGTCCTGGCCGCTGGAGTGCGGGTGCGCTGCGAACGGGGTGTAGACGGCGGTATTGGCGACCGGGTCGTACCCCTGCCATTCGTACGCCTTCTCGGCCTTGACGGGCAGGGCCGGGTCGACACCCGCCGCGCGCACCGGGTTCAGGCCGCTGTTGTAGTAGGCGGCGGTGCGGGAGTCGGCGTAGAACCAGTTGAAGGCGTAGTCGATGGTGCTCGCCGCCTGCTGGAAGGAGGCCGCGTCCGTCACGTACGCCGGGTCGTTGAGCATCTGGAAGCCGACGATCGAGTCGGCCTCGTGGCGGTAGGTGGTGCGCAGCGAGGTGTACCCGACGGGCTTGCCGCCCACCGTGGCGCGGTGGGTGACGATGCCGTACGCGGTCCTCCACACCTGCATCCGGTAGGAGCCCTTCGCCGTGGAGTCGGCGACGGTCGGCGCCCAGGAGTTGGTGCGCTCCAGCTTCTCCATCGCGGTGCAGGTGCCGTGATGGAGGTAGCGCGTGGAGTCCTTGGTGGGCGCGGATCCGTCCGGCTCGCACAGCTCGATGGCGTAGGTGTCGGTGATGTCCTGGCCGGCCGAGGTGGCGCTCCACGCGTAGTCCTGGCCGCGGCCCATCTGGACGTACATCCCGACACCGGCGAAGGCGACCCCGCGGGCGCTGATGCCGGGACCCTGGAGCTCCTGAAGCATCATCAGCTGCGGTGCGAAGTAGCCGGTCTGCGGGCCGAAGACGGCGATCGGGTTTCCGCTCGCGGTGTGCTTGCCGGAGACCAGCAGGGCGTTGGACATGCCGCGCCTCTGGGCGCCCGAGCCGGAGCCGGGCAGCGAGCCTTCCGGTATGACGCCGTCGTCGTAGATCCCCTGGGCCTTCCTGAGCGCGGCCGGGGCCTTGACCGGGGCCTTCCTGTCGGTGCCCGCGGCGCCGGTGCGGTCGTGGACGAGCGGCTCGGGGGTGACTGAGCCCGGGTCGGGAAGGGCCGTGCCGCGCGCCTGGGCGGGCTTGCCGGCGTAAGGGAAGGAGGTACCGTCGTGGATGGTCAGCACGGCCTCGGGGTCGTTGCGCTGCCGGAACGACTCCCAGACCTTGGTGCCTTCGGCGACCCCGTACTTCTGCTGGGCGGACAGCAGCGAGAGCGCCGCCTGCACTTCGCCGCCGCCGCCACCGCCGAACTGACCGCCGACGACGGAGGCGATCGAGATCAGGTCGGTCAGCTTGAACGGCTGGATCTCACCGATGTTGGTGATCGCGTCGATCTTGCCGGTGAGGACGTACTCGCCGGGGAAGTAGCGGCCCTTTTTGGACTTCTCGCGGTACGCGTTGATGCCGTCGACATACGCCTGCGCGTCGGCCATGGCCTGCTCACCGCGGGCGCCCTCGTGGGTCCTGATGTACGCGACCTGCGCTTCGAGATCGGCCTCGGTGTACGGGGCCTGCGGCCAGAACTGCTGCTCGAGCCCCTGGTTGGCGAGTGCGCCACCGGCGAACGAGGTCAGCTCGCCGCGTCCGATGTGCCGGAAGAGGTCCATCAGCCAGAGCCGGTCCTGCCCGGCCGCATACCCCGCGCCGAACTCGGTGCCGTAACGGGTGGTGCCCTTGATGTGTGGGACACCTGACGCCTTGTCGCGGGTGATGGTGACGTCGTCGCGCGGCGAGGTGACGGACTCGACCTGGTCCTTCGGTACGCCGAACGAGGCGTCGTTGAAGAATGCGGTCAGCTTCTGGTCGGTGAGTCCGGTGTACCCGGCCACCAGGCCGTTGTAGCGGTCGAGTTGGTCGTCGCTGTGCGCGGGGTGCGTACCGAAGGCCTGGTTGCCGAGAATCTCGACGAGCGTGGCGTTGCCGTTCTCGCCGGGCGGCAGGATGTCGTCGCACTGCCCCTGGCAGTAGTCGGCGACGGGGGCGGGTTCCGCTGCCACGGCGCCTGACTGCGGCGTGGCTGCGATCAGGGTGGCGCCGAGGGCGAGAACCGCCGCGACGGTGGCGGCTCTGAACTTGACGGTGCGTGGGGGCATGCGTGCTCCTCCGGGTGGCCGATGCGCCGCAGGTTACTGGCGGTATGACCCGCCGGTAAGGTGAACATCGGTCACCTTCTCCGAATCACCACATGACGCCGCGTCCGAGCCGAATTCGAGCCGGGTCCGGGCCCCGTTCGAGCCGCGTCCGACGCGGGCCGTCTCGGCCAATGGACGCGAATCACCTTTCGATGGAGCCGAATCGGGCAGTCGTACGTCCATTCCTTGACGCCGAAGTACGAGCGACGGAGGTGGCAGTGCGATGGCCGGTTTCCGGAGTCTTGCGAGACAGGTCCGCGATCCGCGGGGTGACCTGGCGCTGCGGCGGTACTCGCTGCGCAAGTGCCTGGAGAGGTTCGCCCCTTACGGTCACCGGGCGACCTGGCACCATCTGTGTGCCCGGCAACGGATCGAGCCCGAAGACCGGGCTCCCGACCCGGTTCGGCTGGTGCACGCGCTGGAGGAGCTGGAGGAGGCCCGGGCCGTCTGGCTGGGGTACGAGGCCGGGTTCGCGGAGCGCCGCAGGCGGGAGAAGCACGAAGGGCTGCGCCGGCCGGGCGCGTTCGACGACTGGCACCGGCGCACCTGGGGCGGGAACGGGGTGGCGCGCTGCGACGATCCGGCGGTCCATCCGTCCGCGCCGCTGGGCTACGTGCTGGGCCGGCTCATCGCCGCGCTGGAGTCGGAGCCGGGCAGGGCCTGCCCGGTGTGCACGGAGACCGGGATCGTCTGGCGCCAGGACCTCGGCCACGAGCCGTGGTCGGGGCCGGTCTGCACGGGCTGCGGGATCGTGGTCCCGCAGCCCGTACTGACGCCGGCGGCGCTGGCGAGGGCGCGGCGCATACGGACGAGGGACCTGACGTCCGCGGCATGACGAGCGCCGCTCCGCCCCGGCCCGCGACTCGCCTACGGGCAGTCCGCCGACCGGCGCTCCGGCATCAGCCGGGAACCGCTGATCGTGTCGCCGGAGATGTCGTTCGGGTTGGAGAGCACACACGTCTCCAGCGACAGACAGCCGCAGCCGATGCAGTCGGTGAGATGGTCGCGCAGCCGGCCCAACTGCTTGATCCGTTCGTCCAGTTCGGAGCGCCACGCCTCGGACAGCCGCGCCCAGTCGTCGCGGTTCGGGGTGCGCTCCTCCGGAAGCTCGGCCAGGGCATCGCGGATCGTGGCCAGCGGTATGCCGACCCGTTGCGCCGCACGGACGAAGGCGACCCGGCGCAGTGCGTCCCTGCTGTAGCGACGCTGGTTGCCGCTGGTGCGGCGGCTGCTGATCAGGCCCTTGGCCTCGTAGAAGTGCAGGGCCGAAACGGCGGCGCCGCTGCGCGCGGAGAGCTGGCCGACCGTGAGTTCATGGAGTGTCTGTGGGATCTGGGGCACCCCTCGAACCCTACGTGCACTCCTCGGGGCCGGTCCGTCGTTGACAGGAACGCCACGCCCAACCATGCTGAGCAAGCGCTTAGAAAGTAGCGATGAATGACGGATGCATGACGATGCACGGTCGAGAGCGGGAAGGCAGGACCAGGGACATGGCAGAGCCGAGGATCTTCACGTCCGCGCAGGAGCTGCGCGACGGGGTGGGCGAGCAGCTGGGGCACAGTGACTGGCTGGAGATCGACCAGAAAAGGGTCGACCTCTTCGCCGACGCCACCGGGGACCACCAGTGGATCCATGTGGACCCGGAGCGGGCCGCGGCCGGCCCGTTCGGCACGACGATCGCGCACGGCTATCTCACGCTCTCGCTGCTTCCGGCGCTGGTCCCGCAGATCATGCGGGTCGAAGGCATGAAGATGGGCATCAACTACGGAACCAACAAGGTCCGCTTCCCGGCCACCGTGCCGGTGGGCTCGCGGCTGCGGGCGACGGCCGCCCTCAAGAGCGTCGAGGACGCGGGCGGCGGCGTCCAGCTCACCGCTGTCGTCACGGTCGAGCGCGAGGGCGGCGACAAGCCGGTCTGTGTCGCCGAGTCGGTGTCGCGCTACTACTTCTGAGCCCGCGGGCCGGACAGCTTCTACCGCTGGGCCGCGACCATGCGCAGGACGAGGTCGGCGTAGAGCGCGCCGACCTCGTCGGGCGTCCGGCTCCCCTGCGCACTGAACCAGCGCGCCACATCGATGCAGAGCGAGAGCACGGCGAGCGTGGTGCCCGGGACGTCGGGGACGTCGAACTCCCCCGTCTCCACGCCTTCGCTGATGATCCGGCGGATCACCGCGTCGCTCTTGCGTCGCAGCGCGACGATCTCGGTGCGGTGTTCCGGGCCGAGGGCGTCGAGTTCGTACTGGACCACGCGGGCGGTGGTGTGCCCTTCCGCGTGCCAGCGAACGAAGGACCGCACGGCGCGGGCGAGCCGCTCGGACGCCGTGCCTTCGCTGTCCGCGGCCGTCTCCAGGAGCAGCAGGGCCCGGTCGTGACCGATCCTGCTGATCCGGTGGAGCAGCTCTTCCTTGGTCTTGTAGTGGATGTAGAGCGCGGCGGGGCTCATCCCGGCGCGGCCCGCGATGTCACGGGTGGTGGTCGCGTGATACCCGCGCTCGGCGAAGGCATCGACGGCCGCGACGAGGAGCCGCCGGGCCGCCTCGGGCGTCACCTCGCCCCACGGCGTGCCGTCGCCGCCCGTATCCTCCGCCGCGCTCATCGTCACCGACCCCTTCCATTCACCAGGACGCACACCATACCCCGAACCTGAGCAAGCGCTTAGGGGTCCGGTGGCTGAGATCGTCAGAGCTTCTGGAAGGGGTCGCGCTCGGCAAGGATCTTCTCCAGCCGGGCCTGGTCGACCCGGCTGATGAGCTGCCCCGCCTCCTGGCGGTCCCGGATTACCTTGGCGAGGGTGAAGCAGGACGTGACGAGGTAGAGGACGCCGATGGCGAGGAAGCCCCGCACCCAGGCGTTCGCGTCGAGGAAACAGATGCCGAGGGTCACCGCGCCCATCGCCACCCCGAAGGATGCGACGGCCTGTCCGTAGAAGGCCGCGGTGCTCTGCTGCTTGACCGATGTCGTCTCACTCATGAGGGACAGCATCGGCCGCCGTGGCGCCCGCCGCATCCGCCCCCGTACTCAGCCCCGGTACTCAGACGCCGGTTGGTGACGCGGCTCAGAAGGCGGACACCCCCGTCAGTGCGCGGCCGATGATCAGCTTCTGGATCTGGCTGGTGCCTTCGTACAGCGTCATCACGCGGGCGTCGCGCAGGAGCTTGCCGACGGGGTACTCGTCGATGTAGCCGTAGCCCCCGAAGACCTGGAGCGCGTTGTTGGCCGCGCGGACGGCGGCCTCGGAGGCGAAGAGCTTCGCCTTGGACGCCGCGGTGGCGAAGTCCTCGCCGCGGTCGATCAGGTCGGCGACCCGCCAGGTCAGCAGCCGGGCGGCGTCGACGTCCACCGCGATGTCACTGATCAGTTCCTGGACGAGCTGGTGGCTCGCGATGGACTTGCCGAACTGCTCGCGTTCGCCCGCATAGCCCACGGCGGCGTCGAGGGCGGCCTGGGCGATGCCGACACAGCCGGCCGCGACCGACATCCGGCCCTTGGCGAGGGCGGACATGGCGATGGAGAAGCCCTTGCCCTCGGGGCCCAGGAGCGTGGCGGCGGGGACGCGGACGTCCTCCAGGACCACTTCGGCGGTGGCCTGGCCGCGCAGGCCGAGCTTGCCGTGGATGGTGCGGCGGGTGAGGCCGGGCGTGTCGGTGGGCACCAGGAAGGCGGATATGCCCTTGTGGCCGGGGGTGTCGTTGGTGCGGGCGAAGAGCAGCACGACGTCGGCCCAGGTGCCGTTGGTGATGAACATCTTGGTGCCGTTGATGACGTACGAGTCGCCGTCGCGGACGGCCTTCGTCGCCAGGCTCCCGGCGTCGGAGCCGGTGCCGGGCTCGGTGAGCCCGAAGCAGCCGATCGCCTCGCCCGCGGTGAGCCGGGGCAGCCACTGCCGCTTCTGCTCCTCGTCGCCCCAGGTGGCGATGGTCTTGGCGACCAGGCCCAGGGAGACCGAGACGATGCCGCGGACCGAGGAGTCGCCGCGGCCGAGCTCCTCGGTGACCAGGCAGTACGCCAGGTGGTCGCCGCCCGAGCCGCCGTACTCCTCGGGGACGGTCAGCCCGAGGAAGCCGAGGGAGCCCAGCTTCTTGACGATCGACCTGTCGACATTCTCGGCGCGGTCCCACTCGACGACATGCGGGGTGATCTCGCGGGTGACGAAGTCCTTGGCGAGCTGCCGGACGGCTTCCTGCTCCTCACTGAGCTCCAGGTTCATCCTTCGGTTCTCCCACTTTTAATTAGCACTGCTAGTTTTCCGTTCGCAGGCCCTACTATGTGCCGCATGGCCCGACCGCGCAAGCCCCTCCTCAGCAGACACCGCATCGTCGAAGCGGCGAGCGCCCTCGTGGACGCCGAGGGGCTCGACGCCGTCTCCACCCGCCGGCTCGCGGCCGAACTCGGGGTCAGCGGACCCTCGCTCTACAACCACTTCCGCAACAAGGACGAGATCCTGGACGCGGTCGCGGACGCCGTGTCCGCGCAGGTCGATCTGTCGATGTTCGACGAGTCCGACGGCCGCGACTGGCGAGCCGGCCTGCATGACTGGGCGGTCTCCTATCGTGCGGCGCTCGCCGAGCACCCGCATATCGTCCCGGTGCTGGCCCAGGGCCCCGGCCGCCGTCCGGCCGGGCTGCGGGTCGCCGACGCGGCCTTCGGCGCGATGGTCCGCGCGGGCTGGCCGCCCGCCCAGGCCACGTACATCGGCGCACTGATGCGGTACTTCATCACCGGCTCGGCGCTGGGCTCGTTCGCGCGCGGCTTCGTCGACGACGAGACGGCGTACGACCCCGCCGACTATCCGCACCTCGGCCAGGCCCATCTGCTGGCCGACCGCCGTCAGCAGGTCGACGACGGCGCGTTCGAGACCGGGCTGCGGGCGCTGCTCGACGGTCTCGCCCTGCAGTACGAGCAAGGGCATCCCGCGGACACGGTTCGGCCGGCGCCGAAGCGTTCCTGACGCATCCTGGGTCATATGGCACGCATGGCACCCCACGACCCGGCCGCACCCCGTCTCGCCGCCCTGGCCGCGCTCCTCGCCGACGAGACCCGCGCCTCCTTCTGTCTGGCCCTGCTCGACGGCCGCGCCTGGACGGCGGGTGAGCTGGCGCGGCACGCATCAGTGGCACCGTCGACCGCCAGCGAACACCTGGGGAAGCTGATCGCGGGCGGGCTGCTGGCCGAGGAGCGGCAGGGCCGCCACCGCTATGTGCGGCTCGCCGACGAACGGACCGCCCATCTCGTCGAGGATCTCGCCGCCCGGGCCGCACCCGGCGACGGGGACCGGCCACAGACCTTGCGAGCGGCAAGCACCAGCAGCGCACTGGCCCGCGGACGCACCTGTTACGACCATCTCGCGGGCCGGATAGGCATCGCGATCGCGGACGCGATGACCGGACGCGGGCTGCTGCGGCAGGACACCGGCTTCGCGCTCACCGACGCGGGCCTCGGCTGGTTCGCGGAGCTGGGCATCGGGCTGGACACCGGAACGCGGCGTCCCCTCGTGCGCAGCTGTCTGGACTGGACGGAGCGCAGGCCACATCTGGCGGGAGCGGCGGGCGCCGCACTGTGCAGGCACGCCCTGGATGCCGGATGGTGCGTAAGGATCGGGTCCGGGCGGGCGGTGAAGTCGACCGGGGGCGGGGAGCGGGCGCTGCACGAGCTGCTCGGGATCGAGCCGGAAACAATTCGGTGAGCGCCGAACCGTTCCCCGTCTAGGGTCGGGCTCATGACGACACCCATAGCGGTCTCCGCCGCGACCGCCGCCGCACCCGCGGGCCGCGACCGGCGGGCGATTGCCGCGGCCTGCACCACCGTGGTGCTGTGGGCCTCCGCCTTCGTCTCCATCCGCAGCGCCGGTGAGGCCTACTCCCCCGGTGCGCTCGCGCTCGGCCGGCTGCTCGCGGGTTCGCTGACACTCGGTGCGTTCCTTCTCGTACGCCGCGAGGGGCTGCCGTCCAGGGCGGCGTGGCCGGGCATCATCGCGTCCGGGCTGCTCTGGTTCGGGCTCTACATGGTGGTGCTCAACTGGGGCGAGCAGCAGGTCGACGCGGGCACGGCCGCGATGGTCGTGAACATCGGCCCGATCCTGATCGCACTGCTCGGTGCCCGGCTGCTGGGCGAGGGGCTGCCGCGCAGGCTGCTGGCGGGGATGGCCGTGTCGTTCGCGGGCGCCGCGGTGGTCGGTCTCTCCATGTCGGGGCACGGGAGTTCGTCGGTGCTCGGGGTGGTGCTCTGTCTGCTGGCGGCGATGGGATACGCGGGCGGGGTGGTCGCCCAGAAGCCGGCGCTGCGGCACGGCTCGGCGCTGCAGATCACCGCGTTCGGCTGTGTGGTCGGTACGGTCGCCTGTCTGCCGTTCTCCGGTGCGCTGGTCTCCGAGGCCGCCGACGCCCCGGTGTCCGCGACACTGAACATGGTCTATCTGGGCGTCTTCCCGACCGCTCTGGCCTTCACCACCTGGGCCTATGCGCTCGCCCGCACCACCGCGGGGCGGATGGGCGCCACCACGTATGCGGTGCCCGCGCTGGTGGTGCTGATGTCGTGGCTGCTGCTCGACGAGGTGCCCGCGCTGCTCACGGTCGGCGGCGGGCTGCTCTGTCTGGCCGGGGTGGCGGTCTCCCGGATGCGTCCGCAGACTGGACGGACCCGAAATAGTCCGGCACAGCCGGTGGAGGGACGCCGTCATGACCCGGAGCGCCAGGGATCCGAGCAGCCGCAGGAAGGCGAAGAAAAAGAAGAAGGCGGCCGACGACGCTGACCACAGGGAGGCCGCTCTCGCCTGGGCGGCCCGACACGGCGGCGCCGCGCTCGATGCCTTCGGCGTGACCGGCAGCGGGGACGACGAGCCGGTCCTGGTGATGCCCGACGGCCGGGCGCGCGACGCCTGGCGCGAGGACTATCCGTACGACTACAAGCTGGGCCGGAAGGCATACGAGAAGGACAAGCGCGCGCTGCAGATCGAGCTGCTCAAGTTCCAGCACTGGGTGAAGGAACACGACGAGCGGCTCATCATTCTCTTCGAGGGGCGCGACGCGGCCGGCAAGGGCGGCACGATCAGCCGCTTCACCGAGCACCTCAACCCCCGTGGCGCTCGGGTCGTGGCGCTGGAGAAGCCCACCGAACGCGAACGCACCCAGTGGTACTTCCAGCGATATACGGCACATCTGCCGAGCGCCGGGGAGATCGTGCTCTTCGACCGCTCCTGGTACAACCGGGCGGGTGTGGAGCGGGTGATGGGGTTCTGCACGAGCCGCGAGTACCTCGAATTCATGCACCAGGCACCGGGCTTCGAGCGGATGCTCGCCCGGGACGGCATCCACCTGGTGAAGTTCTGGTTCTCCGTGTCCCGCAACGAGCAGCGCAACCGGTTCATGATCCGCCAGACCGATCCGGTACGGCAGTGGAAGCTGAGCCCGGTCGACCTCGCCTCGCTGGACAAGTGGGACGCGTACACGGAGGCCAAGGAGACGATGCTGTTCCACACGGACACGGCGGACGCGCCCTGGACCGTGGTGAAGAGCAACGACAAGAAGCGGGCCAGGCTGGAGGCGATCCGGCATGTGCTGCACCGCTTCGACTACCCGGACAAGGACACGACGGTGGTCCGCGAGCCGGACCCGCTGATCGTGGGCCCGGCCTCCCGGCTCTTCGAGCAGGGCGAGATGGATGCCCGGCTGCTCACCACACACCGGTCGGAGGCCGGGCAGACGGAGTGAGCCCGGGCCGCAACAGCACGAGGGCGCGGCCTCCCTTGCCCGCGATCACGGCTCCGGCACCGGCACGGGTGGGGGAGTCACCGGTGCCGGGGCCGGACCGGGTCCGGGAGCCGTGATCAGCGTGAACTCGCTCGTCCGGCAAGGACCTTGATGGAGACGAGGGCGATGACAGCCAGGCCGATGATGTAGGCCGCCACCGCCATCGACGTGCCCGTCGCTTCCAGCAGCAGCACCATCACGAACGGGGCGAGGCCGCCGCCGAACACCGCCGCGATCTGGTAGCCGAGCGAGGCACCGGTGTAGCGCATCTCGGCCGTGAACAGCTCGGCGAACAATGCTGCCTGCGGCCCGTACATGATGCTGAGGAAGCAGCTGGTGACGAAGGTGGCAACGGCCAGCCAGAGCAGCGACTTGGTGTCGATGAGCAGGAACATCGGCACCGCCCACACGGCGAGCCCGGCCGCCCCCAGCGCGTAGATCCGCAGCCGGCCGATGCGGTCGGACAGCGCCGCAGATGCCGGTATCAGGACGAGCTGGGTGAGACTGATGCAGAGCGAGACGGTGAGGACGGCCTCGCGCTTCATGCCGAGCTCACGGGTCGTGTAGTCCAGGACGCCGGTGATGATGATGTAGAAGGTCGCGGTGTTCACGGCGAACGAGCCGCCCGCGAGGAAGACCGTGCCGAGGTGCTCCCGCACGATGGTGCGCAACGGGGAGCGTGCCGAGCGGCTCGCCTCCTGCTCGGCCAGCTGCTTCTCCGCCTCGCGGAATTCGGGGGTCTCCTCGACACGCGTGTGGATGTACCAGGCCAGGACCAGGACCAGCAGGCCGATCAGGAAGGGCAGCCGCCAGCCCCAGGCGGCGAACTGGCTGTCGCTGGTGACGGCTCCCGCGGCAAGGAAGACGGTGTTGGCGGTCACCACACCGATGGGGACGCCGAGTTGGACGAGGCTTCCGTAGACGCCGCGCTTGCCCTCGGGGGCGTATTCGGTGGCCATCAGCATGGCGCCGCCCCACTGGGCGCCGACCGCGATGCCCTGGACGACGCGCAGGGTGACGAGCAGCACCGGAGCGGCGATGCCGATCGTCTCGTACGTGGGGAGCAGGCCGATACCCGTGGTGGCCACGCCCATCAGGGTGAGCGCGAGGACCAGCATGGGCTTGCGACCGTGCTTGTCGCCGAGCTGGCCCGCGATGATGCCGCCGATCGGACGGGCCAGGAAGCCCACAGCGAAGGTCGCGAACGCGGCGAGGACGCCGGCGGACCCGCTGCCCGCGGGGAAGTAGAGGTCTCCGAGTACCAGGGCGGCGGCGATGCCGAAAACGAAATAGTCGTACCACTCCACGGCGGAGGCGAGCGCCGCGGCGGTGGCCACCTTGCGGCGGGCCCGTGTTTCGGTGGGGGTCGGAACGCTGTCGGTGGCGCCTGAACGAGCGGATGGTGCTGTGTCCATGCGTGCACACTCCGGTAGATACGGGGACGGGGGTGCCCGGCAGGGCTGATCCGCCGGTCCGGGGAACGTACTGACCGGACGGTATGCGGGTCAACGGGTCGTGCAGCAGCAGTTTTTACCTGCATATGACACTCGGACGACCGCACCAAGGAGGGTCCGGGCACGTCGAAATCCCCGGCCGTCGTCGAGGGCGGCCGGGGTCCCCTTCCGGGCATCGGCTAGAAGACCACCAGGGCCCGTCCGCCCTTGCCCGCGATCATGTTGTCGAACGCCGCCGGGATACCGTCCAGCGCGATCCGTTCGGTGACCATCATGGAGAGGTCGAACCTGCCGGCCCGGATGTGCTCGGCGAGCACGGGCAGATCGCGGGCGGGGTCGCTGTTCCCGTAGACGCAGCCGGTCAGCGAGCGGCCCCAGTGGAAGATCTCCAGGGCGTTGAAGGTCACCTGCTGGTCCTTGCCGCCGATGCCGACGACGGTGGTGCGGCCGCCGCGCCGGGTGGAGTCCCAGGCGCCGCGGATGGTCGCGGGCCGGCCGACGCACTCGACGGCGGCGTCCGCGCCCTGTCCGCCGGTGAGTTTGCGGATCGCGCGCGGCGTGGCGTCGGACGCGATGACGTAGTCGGTGGCGCCCGCCCGGCGGGCGAGCTCCTCCTTCTCCGGGGAGACATCGACGGCGATGATCTTCGAGGCTCCGGCGATTCGGGCGGACTGGAGCACGGCCAGACCGACGCCGCCGATACCGAAGACGACGACCGTCTCGCCGGCCCGGACCCGGGCGCTGTGGTGGACGGCGCCGTATCCGGTGAGGACCGCGCAGCCGAGCAGGGCGGCGTCGGTCAGCGGGATGCCGGCCGGGGCAGGCAGCGCGCAGTTCGCGGCGACGACCGTCTCCTCGGCGAACGCCGCGACGTTCAGGCCGGGGTGGAGTTCGGTGCCGTCGGCGGTACGGGCGTGAATGTTGCCCGCACCCGTCAGTGCGTTGGCGCACAGCCAGACCTCGCCGATCCCGCAGTGGTGGCAGCTGCCGCAGGAAGGCGCCCAGTTCAGCACGACGCCGTCGCCCGGCGCCACATGGGTGACGCCCTCGCCGACGGAGAGGACGGTACCCGCTCCCTCATGGCCGAGGACGGCTGGGACGGGCACCCGCATGGTGCCGTCGGACAGGGACAGGTCGGAGTGACAGACGCCGGCGGCGGCGAGACGGATCCTCACCTGACCGGGTGCCGGCTCCGGGAGTTCGATGTCGGTGACCTCCAGGGGAGCTCCGACGGCGGGAAGTACGGCGGCGCGGACCACGGACCGGCTCCTTGCTGATCGGGGGTGCATCGGGGGTGGTTCAGAACTGGAGGGACTTGGTCTGGAGGTACTCACCGAGGCCGTGCGGGCCGAGCTCACGGCCGACGCCGGACTGCTTGTAGCCGCCGAACGGGGCGATCGGGTTGAACCGGCCGCCGTTGATGTCGACCTGTCCGGTGTCCATCCGGCGGGCGAAGGCGACGGCTTCCGCGTCGTCGGCGGCCCAGACGGCGCCCGCGAGCCCGTACACCGTGCCGTTGGCGATCCGGAGCGCGTCGTCCTCGTCCTCGTACTTCAGGATCGAGATGACCGGGCCGAAGATCTCCTCCTGGGCGATGGTCATCTCCGGGGCGACATCCGCGAACACGGTGGGGCTGACGTAGTACCCGGTCGGGTGCGGGGCCTCGGGGCCGCCGGCGACGAGCCGGGCACCCTCCTCGATGCCCTTCTCGATGTAACCCCGCACCCGGGCCTGCTGCCTGGCGTTGACGACGGGGCCGACCCGCTCCCCCGGCACGTACTTGGCGACGGCTGCGGCGGCGAGGGCGACGGCCTCCTCGTACCGCTCGGCGTCGACGAGCATCCGGGTCCAGGCGCTGCACGTCTGGCCGGAGTTGGACATCACGTTGGCGACGCCGACGATGACGGCCTTGGCCAGATCGGCGGAGGGCAGGATGACGTTGGCGGACTTGCCGCCGAGCTCCAGTGCGACGCGCTTGACCGCGCCGCCCGCAGTGGCGCCGATCTGCTTCCCGACGGCGGTGGAGCCGGTGAACGAGACCAGGTCGACGTCCTCGTGCGCGGCGAGGGCCTGTCCGGCGACCGGGCCGAGGCCGGTGACCAGGTTGAAGACTCCGGCGGGCAGGCCGGCCTCCTCGGTGGCCTCGGCGAAGAGCTGTGCGGTCAGCGGGGTGTCCTCGGCGGGCTTGAGGACGATGGTGCAGCCTGCCGCGAGTGCGGGAGCCACCTTGGCGACGATCTGGTGCAGCGGGTAGTTCCACGGGGTGATCGCCCCGACGACGCCGACGGGCTCCAGCAGGACGGTGGAGTTGCCGTGCTTCTCCTCGAAGGCGTACGACGCGGCAAGTTCCGCGTACGAACCGGCGACCAGGACCGGCACACCCGCGTGCACCGCCCGCGACAGCGGGAGCGGTGCGCCGAGCTCGGCGGTGACGGTGGCGGCGATCTCGTCCTGGCGGGCCACCAGGACATCACGCAGGGCGGCGATCCGCGCACCGCGCTCGGCGGGCGACGTGGCGGCCCAGCCGGGGAAGGCGGCGCGGGCGGCCCGTACCGCGGCGTCGACGTCCTCGGCCGTTCCTGCGGGGACCTGGGCGATGACCTGCTCGTCCGCCGGGTTCACGACCGCGATCGTGTCCCGTCCTGCGGCGGGCCGCCACTCGCCGCCGATGTACATGCCGTCGTGGGCCTTCATGGCTGTTCCTCCCGGGCCTGGGTACGGACGATGTCGTCCGGGCCCCAAACTAGCGCCGTTAGTTTTCACATGCCAGAGACGCCGGTCACGCCTGGTCCGGCAATCGGTCCGGCAGCCCGTGCGACGTTCCGCCGCTGTTCGTCCGACGGTGCTTGCGCGCTCCAGTAATTCCCCGGTAACGGCCTCCTCCTAGCGTCCGGGAACAGCCCGCCAACTCCGCACTTCCCCCGTGGTCGCGGTCCGGTGCGGGCTCCCCGTACGAGTCCTGGAGGAGCACTCCCATGCATCTGCCCCGATCCCTCCGGCGCAGATCCGCCGCGTGGTCCGCGGCCGCGATCACGGCGGCGGCCGTGCTGATCGGCCCGGCCCCCGCCTTCGCACAGTCCGACACGGCAGCCAACAGCACCGCCAAGGTCGACTCCGCCGTTCTCGACACCGTCGGGAAGGGCAAGGAGTCGACCTTCTTCGTCGTCCTCAAGAAGCAGGCGGACCTGTCCGCGGCCAAGGGCAGGCGCAGTCACGCCGCGAAGGCGCAGTCGGCGTTCGCGGGGCTGCGCGCCGAGGCGAACAGCAGTCAGCAGCCCCTCCAGGCCTTCCTGGACAAGGAGAAGGTCGGCTACCAGTCCTTCTGGATCGCCAACGCAGTCAAGGTGACCGGCGGCAAGCAGCTTGTCGAGGACCTGGCCAAGCGCTCCGACGTGGCGAGCATCGTCAAGGAGCACCACTACAAGCTGGACGCCACCGAGAGAGGGCGAGGAGCTGCTGCGTACGTATCCCCCGGGCCCGCACACCCCGCCGACCACCACCGCGACGCACCATCTGGCGGCGGCGGTCCTGCGGTTCGTGGGCGGCCGGTACGAGTCCGCGCACGCCTCGGCCGTCCGGGCGCAGGAGGCCGCCGAGGCCGTGCAGGGCGGCGAACGCCGGGGGCTGCTGGCCAGGTCCCTGGGGAGCCGGGCGACCGCTCTCGGCCTCGCGGGCCGGTTCGCGCAGGCCCGCGCCGCGGCCGATCTGGCACTGCCGCATGCCGAGGCGCACGGGGACCAGGAGCTGCTGGTCACCATCCTCTCCGTGCTGCGGGAGCATGCGCGCCGGTCCGGCCTGCTCGACGAAGCGGTCTCCATCGGCCGGCAGGCACTGAGCCTGGCCGATCACACCGGCGATCCGACAGCGGTGGCCTTCGAGCGCGCCAATCCGGCCGAACTGCACCTGATGCTGCGCGAGTTCACCGAGGCACGGGAGCATGCCGAGGCGGCCGTCCGGGACGGCGAACCCAGCCCCGCCTGGTGCACCCCGTACGCCCTGGCCGCTCTGGCCCGGGTCCGGATCAGAACCGGTGAGTCCGGTGCGGCAGAACTGCTGGCGCGGGCCGGGCGGACCGCCGAGGGGCAGCGCGACCGTCAGGCCGTGCACGAGGTGCACACCGCGGAGGCCGAACGACTGGTGCGCGAGGGCCGCCCGCAGGAGGCCCTCACGCTGCTGGCCGACGACGGCGACCCGTCAGCGGCCCCTCTGCTCGCCTGGGCGGAGCTGCTGTCGGGCCGCCCGGAGCGGGCGGCACGGCGGGCGGCGGCGGAGATGCTGCGTGCGGAACGGGTCGGCGAGCGGCTGTCGGAGACCGAGGCCCGTACGGTGCATGCGGCCGCGCTCGCGGCGCTGGGCCAGGAGCGGGCGGCGCACGAGGAGTTCGGGCGCGCGGCGGCCCTGTCCCGGTAACTCCCCTACCCGGCAGGGGCGTTCGCTGTGGATGAGGCCTGCGGAACGGACTGGACCGCCCGTCCCGCATTCCCCGGCTGACCAGCGGTCCGCTGCCGCGACGGCTGCCGTCAGCCGCCGAGCTCCGCGGGCTCCGCGCCCGGACGCTCGAACTGGGTGCGGTACAGCTCCTCGTACCGGCCGCCGGCCGCGAGGAGTTCCTCGTGGGTGCCCCGCTCCACGACCTGCCCGTTCTCCACGACGAGGATGAGGTCCGCCGACCGTACGGTGGAGAGCCGGTGGGCGATCACGACGGCGGTGCGTCCCTGGAGGGCTTCGGCCAGTGCCTCCTGGACGGCCGCTTCGGAGGTGTTGTCGAGGTGGGCGGTGGCCTCGTCGAGGATGACGACGCGCTGGCGGGCCAGCAGCAGCCGGGCAATGGTCAGCCGTTGGCGCTCGCCGCCGGAGAGCCGGTAACCGCGTTCGCCGACGACGGTGTCGAGTCCGTCGGGCAGCGAGGCGACCAGTCCGTCGAGGCGTGAGCGGCGCAGGGCGTCCCAGAGGTCTTCCTCAGTGGCCTCGGGACGGGCGAGGAGCAGGTTCGCGCGGACCGACTCGTGGAAGAGGTGGCCGTCCTGGGTGACCATGCCGAGCGTCTCGCGCAGGGTGTCGGCGGACAGGTCGCGTACGTCGATGCCGCCGATGCGTACGGAACCCTCGTCCGTGTCGTACAGCCGGGGCAGCAGCTGCGCGATGGTCGACTTGCCCGCGCCGGACGATCCGACGAGTGCCACGGTCTGGCCGGGTTCGGCGCGGAAGGAGACACCGCGCAGCACATCGGTGCCGCCGCGGGTGTCCAGGGTGGCGACGTCCTCGAGCGAGGCGAGGGAGACCTTGTCGGCGGACGGGTAGCCGAAGCGTACGTCGTCGAACTCCACGGACACCGGCCCTTCCGGAACCGCCCGCGCGTCCGGCTTCTCCTCGATGAGCGGCTTGAGGTCGAGGACCTCGAAGACCCGCTCGAAGCTCACGAGCGCGCTCATCACCTCGACGCGCGCCCCGGCGAGGGCGGTGAGCGGTGCGTACAGCCGGGTCAGCAGCAGGGCGAGAGCGACCACCGCTCCGGCATCCAGCCGGCCGCGCAGTGTGTAGTACCCGCCGAGCCCGTAGACGAGGGCGAGTGCCAGCGCCGATACGAGGGTGAGCGCCGTGATGAACGCGGACTGGGCCATGGCCGTGCGGACGCCGATGTCGCGCACTCTGCCTGCCCTGGCGGCGAATTCTGCGGACTCGTCGGCGGGCCTGCCGAAGAGCTTGATCAACGTGGCGCCGGGCGCGGAGAAACGCTCGGTCATCCGGGTTCCCATCGCCGCGTTGTGGGCGGCCGCCTCCCGCTGGAGTCTCGCCATCCGCGTGCCCATCCGGCGTGCGGGCAGGACGAACACCGGCAGCAGGACCAGCGCGAGTGCGGTGATCTGCCAGGAGATGCTGAGCATCACACCGAGGGTGAGAAGGAGCGTGACGACATTGCTGACGACGCCCGACAGGGTGTTGCTGAAGGCACGCTGGGCGCCGATGACATCGTTGTTGAGGCGGCTGACGAGCGCACCGGTGCGGGTACGGGTGAAGAACGCGATCGGCATGCGCTGCACATGGTCGAAGACCGCGGTCCGCAGATCGAGGATGAGCCCCTCACCGAGGTTGGCCGAGAGCCAGCGGCCGACCAGCCCGAGCCCCGCCTCCGCGACGGCGATCACGGCGATGAGCACGGCCAGCCGCGTGACGGTGCCCGCCTCCTTGCCGGTCACGATCGCGTTCACGACACGGCCGGCGAGCACGGGGGTGGCGACAGCGAGCAGCGCCGTCGCCACGCTCAGTACCAGGAACAGGGCGACCCGGCGCCGGTGCGGGCGGGCGAACGCGGCGATGCGCCGCAGGGTGTTCCGGTCGAAGGGGCGTCGGTCCTGTTGCGCGTTCATGACGTTGTGGAGCTGCGTCCACGCGGTGGCTTCCATGCTCATGGAAAGACCGTACGACCTCCACCGGACTTGAGGTCAACGCCCGTGTTCGGCCGTCGCACGGTACCCGCTGGAGGGTGCCCGCAAAGTCCCGCCCGGCCCGCGAAACACTTCGGGTTCACGGCGGGACTGCGCCAGCACCTTCTACTGCCGCCGACGGCGCGGCGACGGCGCGGGGCGGCCCTGTCGGCGCGGGCCGATTCGAGTTCGGGCACCACGGCGGGCTGCGACCCCGTGTTGAGGTGGACCAGCGCCTCGTGCCCCTGGTACTCGACGTGCTCGACGATGCCGCTCAGTGCCACCTCACCGGGGCGGGCCTGGCTGGGCGCGGCGATCCTGGCCGCCTCCGAGCGCAGTCCGACGATGATCTGGCGGCCCTGCTGGATCCGGAGCAACTGGTGGTCGGGGCTGAGCGGTTCGGGCAGCGGCAGCCGCTGGCGGCCGAGGTCGATCGACATCCGCCCGTCGAGGGGAGCTTGCACGACGGCCTGGAGGAGGTTGATGCGCGGGGGTGCCCCCGGTTGGTCATCGTCGGGTAGAGCGCGAAATTCTGGAACACCATGGCCATGCCGCGCTCGCGGGGGGCCAGGTGGTTGGCCGGTTCGCCGTCGAGCAGCAGCTCGCCCTCGGTGATCTCCTCCAGGCCGGCGATCATGCGGAGCACGGTCGACTTGCCGCACCCTGAGGGGCCGAGCAGGACGACGAACTCGCCCGGGTCGATGGAGAGCGAGAAACGGCCGACGGCACGCTGGGCCCGTCCGTATGCCTTGCTGACGTTGTGCAGGGAGATGGCGCGAGTCATGTGGTGGGTCCGCCCGGGAGGATGGTGAGGGTGGAGCGGTGGGGAGCGGCTGCAACGCGCTGAAATTAGCCCACTACCCGGGGTGCTGGGAATGACTCGTGCAAAGGTTGCGCAGTACTGGGGCGGGTGAGCCGGAAGGTTCAGGTGAGATTCCGGTTCACGGCGGGCAGTTCGGACCTGGGAACGGGTGCGGACGCGGCCGGGGTCGCACCGACGGTCCGGGCACGCCTGCCGCGCACCCCCAGCGCCGCCGCCGCGAGCAGAAGTGCGCCCAGCATCACGAACGGCGCGGCGGTGCCCGCCACTCCGGCGATGACACCGGCGGACGCGGGGGCCGCGACCTGACCGAGCCGGTTGCCGGTCAGCCGGAGTGCGAGCGCGGTGGAGCGGGCCTGCACCGGAGCCGCCTGGACGACGGTGGTCATCGACAGGGGCTGGCCGACCCCGAGACAGAAGCCGAGCAGAGCGAGCATCGTGGCCAGCGCCCAGACGGGGACCGGCAGGGCGATGCCCGCACAGAGCAGCCCGGCCAGCAGACAGGTCGTGGTGAGGAGCGCCGTACGGCCCAGGAGGCGCAGCATCGGCGTCATCACCAGGCGGCAGGCAATGGTGGCGGCGGCCCGCAGGCTGAGCAGGAGCCCGATGGTGGCGGGGGCGATGGAGCGGTGCTCGCCGACGACGGGCAGATAGGCGGTGAGAATGTCGGTCGCGGAGAGCACGGCGAGGCTGATGAAGATGCCGGCCGGAACACCGCGGGTACGCAGGATGCGGCCGACGGGCACTTTGTCGCCCCGGGCCGCCGCGCGGGCGCCCGGAGCGGCGCGGTGTTCGATGCGCCAGAGCGAGACGAAGGACGCGGCGGCGACGGCCGCCGAGACGACCAGGGCGAGTGCGCTCGTACGGGCCAGGGCGCTGTCCTGCTCGGAGATCACGTATCCCGCGGCGATCGGCCCGATGAGCTGGCCGAGCGAGGCACCGATGGTGAAGTGGCCGAAATTTCGGTCCTGTTCGGCGGGGGCGGACTGGCGGGCGACGATCGACTGGGCGCCGATCACGAAGCAGAGATGGCCGAGCCCCATCACCCCGCTCCACGCCGCCATCGCCGGGAGGGAGCCCGCCGTACCACTGAGTGCGCAGCCGCCGGCGATCAGGACGACGCCGAGGGGCAGCAGGGGTGCGCACCGGCCGTGGTCCGTCCGGCGCCCGAGGGGGACGGCGGCGAAGAGCGGGAGGAGTGCGTACACCCCGGTGATCACGCCGATGGCGCGCTCGTCCGCACCGAGCGAGAGCGCCCGGTAGGAGACGGCGGGCCGCGCCATCGACACCGCCCCCTGCGCGAAGGCGAAGGCGATGACGAGGCGCAGCAGCCAGCTCCTGCCGGGCTTTTCCGTGTCGGCCATGGATCAGATGATGCCGAACAGGAGTCCGGCGCAGAGCACCACCAGGGAGGTGAGCGCGGCCCACTTCACGGTGAACCTGGTGTGGTCGCCGAATTCGACCTTCGCCATTCCGACGAGCACATAGACGGCGGGAACCAGCGGGGACGACATGTGGAGCGGCTGGCCGATCAGGGAGGCGCGGGCGATCTCCAGCGGGGAGACACCGTGGGCGGCGCCGGCCTCGGCGAGCACGGGGACGACGCCGAAGTAGAAGCCGTCGTTGGACATGAAGTAGGTGAGCGGGATGCTCAGGATGCCGGTGATGATCGCCATGTGCGGGCCCATGCCGTCCGGGATCGCGCCGACGAGCCAGTCCGCCATGTGCTCGACCATGCCGGTGCCGGTGAGTACGCCGGTGAAGACAGCGGCGGCGAAGACCATGCCGGAGACGTTGAGGACGTTGTCCGCGTGGGCCGCGATGCGGGCCCGCTGGTCGGGCATGTGCGGGAAGTTGACCGTGAGGGCGAGGGCCGCGCCGAGCAGGAAGAGCACCGGGATCGGCATCACCTCCATGATCATCGCGGTGAGGAGGGCGACAGTGAGCCCGGCGTTGAACCAGTAGAGCTTGGGCCGCAGGGTGGCACGGTTCGGGTCGAGGCCCTTGAAGCCGTCGTCGTCCGCGTCGTCGTGGGCCGCTGCCGCGGGCTCGCCATCCATGCCCGTTCCGGCCCCGCCGGAGGTCTTGCGGGCACGGTCGTCGCCGGCTCCGCCGCCCGTACCGACGAGGACCGTCTCGGACTCCTGGACCACGGCCTCGTCGAGGGTGAGGAAGCCCAGCCGCTTGCGCTCGCGCCGGCCGAGGACGACCGCCAGGAGGATGACCGCGAGCAGTCCGACGCCGAGCGCCGGGATCATCGGGACGAAGATGTCGCCCGCGTCCAGCTTGAGGGCGGTGGCGGCGCGGGCGGTGGGACCGCCCCAGGGCAGGGTGTTCATGACGCCGTTGGCCGTCGCGGCGACACCGGTCATCACGACCAGGCTCATCTTGAGGCGCTTGTAGAGCGGATACATCGCCGAGACGGTGATCATGAAGGTGGTGGAGCCGTCGCCGTCCAGCGAGACGATCGCGGCGAGCACCGCCGTACCGACGACGATCCGCATCGGGTCGGCCTTGCAGAAGCGCAGGATGCCCCGGACGATCGGGTCGAAGAGGCCGACGTCGATCATCACCCCGAAGTAGACGATGGCGAACATCAGCATCGCCGCGGTCGGGGCGAGATTGCCCACGCCGTCGATCACGTAGTCACCGAGCTTGGCGCCCTGCCCGACGGCGACACAGAAAAGTGCGGGGATCAGGACGAGCGCCGCGATCGGCGACATCTTCTTCATCATGATCAGGACCAGAAAGGTCGCAATCATGGCAAAGCCGAGGATTGTCAGCATGTGGGATACCTATCGTTCACCCTTGAACTCCCACCGGGGTCGGCGGTCCGGATGACGTTAGGTCGCACCTCGCAGCGTTAACAAGACGTTGACATGTGAGCAATACGAGCAAAACCCCAGGTCAATGGCTTGGTTCCGTGCTGGGGGCCACCGCGACGGGGATGCCGTTGAGGACGGCGGTGCCGGACAGCGGGTCGAGCAGAGTGCCGTCGAGGAGCTGGTTGACATTGACTCCGGGGGCGGCGGACGCGACCGACATCCGGGTGCCTGGCCGGTCGTGTCCCCATCCGTGCGGGAGGCTCACCACTCCGGCCCGTATGCCCTCGGTGATCTCCACGGGAGCGGTCAGTGCGCCACCGGCCGCAGTGATCGTGGCGGGGGTGCCGTCCGCCAGGCCGAGCCGGGCCGCGTCGGCCGGGTGCATCTGGAGGGTGCAGACATTCGAGCCCCCGCCGAGGGGCGCGACGTTGTGCATCCAGCTGTTGTTGGAGCGCAGATGGCGGCGGCCGACGAGGACGAGCGAGTCGGCTCCCGGCCGGTCGGCGAGGGCGCTGCGGAGCCTCGGCAGGTCGGCGGCGATCGGCGCGGGAAGGAGCTCGATGCGCCCGCTGCGGGTGGTCAGGACCTGTGGGATGCGGGGCCGGAGGGGGCCCAGATCGATGCCGTGCGGGTGGGCGAGCAGCCGGTCCAGGGTGAGGCCGTCGGGGTCGGCGCCGAAGCCTTCGCCGTACGGGCCGAGGCGGAGCATCAGGTCGAGGCGGCGTTCCGGCCCGGTGCGGCCGGTGAGCGCGGCGGCCAGTTCGGCGGGGGTGCGGCCGTGCACGGGCGAGAGAGGGTCGGCGACGGCCTTGGTCAGCACCCGGTCGATGAGCAGGGCGTCCACGGCAGCGACGGCGGACCGGTCGGCCCCGCGCGTCCCGGAGACGGCGAGGACGAGCCGGGCGAGGATCTCGCTCTCGTCGAGGAGGCCGTCGTCGAGCGGGACGGCGGGGCGGGTGTAGCGCACCTGGTTGCGTACGGCGAGTGCGTTGAACGCGAAGTCGAAGTGGGCGCTCTGCGACGGCGGCGGCGGGGGCAGCACCACATGGGCGTGGCGCGAGGTCTCGTTGAGGTACGGGTCGACACTGACCATGAAGTCCAGCCCGGCCAGGGCCCGGTCGAGGCGGTCGCCGTCGGGTGCGGAGAGCACGGGGTTGGCGGCGAGGACGATCAGGGCGCGGATCCGGTCCTCCCCCGGCGTCTCGATCTCCTCGGCGAGGGCGGCGACGGGCAGTTCGCCCTTGGCCTCGGGATGCCCGGAGACCCGGCTCGTCCAGCGTCCGAGCGCGAAGCCCTTGCCGGGGGCGGCGGGCCGGGGGGCGCGGGCGGTGGCGGAGAGCGGGAAGAGGGCGCCACCGGGGCGGTCGAGGTTGCCGGTGAGGATGTTGAGGACGTCGACGAGCCAGCTGGCGAGCGTGCCGTGCGCCACGGTGCAGCTGCCGATGCGTCCGTAGACGGCGGCGGTGGGGGCGGCGGCCAGCTCCCGGGCGATCGTACGGATGGTCGCGGCGTCCACATCGCACGCCTCGGCGACCGCCTCCGGGCTGAACTCCCGTACCGCTTCGGCTACTTCGTCGAGTCCTTCGAGATGGTCGGCGAGCGCGCCGGGGTCGGTGAGCTTCTCCTCGAAGAGTACGTGGGTGAGTGCGGCGAGCAGGAGTGCGTCGGCGCCGGGGCGGATGGCGACATGCCGGTCGGCGAGGCGGGCGGTCCGGGTGCGGCGGGGGTCGACGACGGTGAGGGTGCCGCCGCGGCGGCGCAGCGCCTTGATCCTGCCGGGGAAGTCGGGGGCCGTGCAGAGGCTGCCGTTGGATTCGAGCGGGTTGGCGCCGAGGAGCAGCAGATGGCCTGTGCGGTCGATGTCCGGTACCGGGATGGCGTTCGGGTCGCCGAAGAGCAGTCCGCTGGAGACATGCTTGGGCATCTGGTCGAGGGTGCTCGCGGTGAAGAGAGCCCGGGTGCGGAGCGTGGCGAGCAGGGCGGACGGATAGAGCGCGCCGGCCATGGTGTGCACGTTCGGGTTGCCGAGGACGACACCGACGGACTGTTGCCCGTGCTGCTCGGTCAGTGCGGGCAGGGCGGCGGCGATGGCGTCGAACGCCTCGCCCCAACTGGCCTCCTGCAGCACGCCGTCCTTGCGGACGAGGGGGGTGCGGAGCCGGTCGGGGTCGGCTTCGAGCCCGCCGAGGGACGCACCCTTGGGGCAGATGAAGCCCCTGCTGAAGACGTCGTCCCGGTCACCGCGGGCGCCGGTGACCCGTGTCCCCTCGATGGTGAGGGTGAGTCCGCAGGTGGCTTCGCACAGGGGGCAGATACGCAGGGCGGTGCGGGACTCGCGGGAACTGCTGGAGTCGTGCGGCATGGGCCCTCCCCGGGGCGGCAACAGCGGTGACGCGGAGACGTGGGCAAGCACGACCGAGCATACCGACCGGTACGCACGGTGGGGAGGTGTTGTCGTGACGATGTTGCCGGTCCGGGGATCTCGTCGGATTTCCGCGAAGCGCGGTGCGGTGGGGTGCCGTGCGGTGTCAAGTTGACTCCAGGACCCGGGCCAGGTACGCCTGGATCAGGACGCGGGTCTCGGCAACGATGGCCTGATCGCCCGACGGCTCGGTGCGGAAGGCGAGTTGGAGGAGCGCGTCGGCGGCTTCGACGCAGACCAGGATCGTCCGGAGCAGATCTTCGTCAGGAGTGCGCCCCAGATGGCCGGAAAGCAGGTGGGTGAGCCGGTCCGCGACGCGGTGGTTGGCATCGGAGGCCGGGTCGTCCACGGGGGCCGGAGCGCCGAAGTCGACGAGGGCGAAGCCGGGGACGGAGCGCTTCATCTCGAGGTATTCGTCGAGCACGGCGTCGATGGCGCTGCGCCAGTCGGCGGCCGGGATGGCGGCCAGGCGGCCGGTAATGCGCTCCGCGTAACTGTCCAGGTTGCGCCTGGCCAGGGCGTCGGCGAGGGCGCGCTTGTTGGAGAAGAACCGGTAGACGGATCCGATCGGGACCTCCGCGCGGGCGGCGACGGCCCGGGTGGAGAGCTGCTCGTAACCGGTCTCGTCGAGGAGTTCGGCGCAGGCGTCAAGTATCCGGGAGAGGCGTTCGGCACTGCGCTGCTGCACGGGGGCGCGGCGGAGGTTCGCATTCGCGTGGGGCACGGGCTCCATGATGCCGTGGCTCTCCTCTGCGGGACGGGCGGGTGCGCACCTGCGGTCAGGCGAGGAGCAGGGTCAGCCCACCGATGGTGTACGCGATCATCAGGGCCAGCAGGGGGAGTTGCCCTGCGACGGCGCGCGCGGGCGGGAAGAAGCGGACGGACCGGTCGTGGGCGGCGACGACGCCGAGGACGTGCCCGATGACGATCGCGGCGACCTGAAGCGTGGCGACGCCGTCTGGGGCCAGGGGCGGTTCGGGCGGGACCGGATCGTCAGCGCCGAGCGCCACCATGACTGTATGTAATGCTTCGGTGACGAAGAGTGGGCGACGAGTTGGCCGACGTTGATCGGGACGAGCGAGTGCGCGAAGGCGGTGAGGGGGTGGCGAAGTTGACCGGAGATCAGCCGGGTGGCACCGGTACAGAGGGCATACAGGGTGGCGACGAGGGCGACGGCGGCGAGCAGTCCGAGCGTGGCCGCCGCGGCGGACCAAAGGATTTCCGGCACGGCCCCGCCCCGGATCCGCGGCGCGCCACCGCCCCGCACCGTTGACGTGCCCCGATCTGATTCCTACGGTGGCCCATAGGATTTCTTCGGCACCGGGAGCGCGGCATGGGCGGCACCAGCGGCATCGAGCAGGCGAGGAAGACGGCGGAAGCGCTTGCGCACTCCGCCGGTTTCGGCAATGAGCACAGCTCCGAGGCGGTCCCGGGGGCGCTGCCGCACGGCCGTAACTCGCCGCAGCGAGCGCCCCTCGGGCTCTACGCCGAGCAGCTGAGCGGCTCGGCCTTCACCGAACCACGCCCCCACAACCGCCGTTCATGGCTCTACCGGATCCGCCCCTCGGCCGCCCACCCGCCGTTCGTCCGGATCGACAACGGCGCGGTGCGCACCGCCCCCTTCACCGAGTCCGTCCCCGATCCGAACCGGCTGCGCTGGGACCCGCTCCCCGAGCCCGCGCCCGGTACGGACTTCCTGGCAGGCCTGTGGACCCTCGGCGGCAACGGCGACGTCACCCAGCGCACGGGCATGGCGGTGCACCTCTACCACGCCAACACGGCGATGACAGACCGGGTGTTCAGCGACTCCGACGGCGAACTGCTGATCGTTCCGGAGCGCGGCGGCCTGCTGCTCCGTACCGAACTGGGCCTGCTGCGTGCCGAACCCGGCCACATCGCACTGATCCCCCGTGGCGTCCGCTTCCGCGTGGAACTCCTCGACGACTCCGCCCGTGGCTATGTCTGCGAGAACTACGGGCAGCCGTTCACCCTTCCCGACCTCGGACCGATCGGCGCCAATGGCCTTGCCAACGCCCGGGACTTCCTCGCCCCCGTCGCCGCGTACGAGGACGAGGACCGCCCGGTCCAGGTGATCAATAAGTTCTGCGGCAACCTCTGGTCCGCGACGTACGACCACTCGCCGCTCGATGTGGTCGCCTGGCACGGCAACCACACCCCGTACGTCTACGACCTGCACCGCTTCAATGTCATCGGCTCCATCAGCTACGACCACCCCGACCCGTCCATCTTCACGGTGCTGACCTCGCCGTCCGACACCCCCGGCCTGGCCGGTGTGGACTTCGTCGTCTTCGCGCCGCGCTGGCTGGTCGGCGAGGACACGTTCCGGCCGCCGTACTTCCACCGCAATGTGATGAGCGAGTACATGGGGCTGATCGAGGGCGCGTACGACGCCAAGACGGCCGGCAAGGGCGGCTTCGTGCCGGGCGGCGGCTCGCTCCACAACATGATGTCCGCGCACGGCCCGGACCGGGAGACCTTCGACCGGGCGAGCGCGGCGGAGCTGAAGCCGCAGAAGATCGACGACGGTCTTGCCTTTATGTTCGAGACCCGCTGGCCGGTCACGGCGACCGGGCAGGCGGCAGCCGCCGACCATCTGCAGCGCGGGTACGACGACGTGTGGCAGGGTCTCGAACGCAACTTCCGGCCATAGGTGAAGCCGGCGCTTCCCAGCCCCCCGCTCGTCGCGTCCGCAGTGTCGCAGTACGGAGAGTCCAGGTGACCCAGGTGCCTCAACTGCCCCAGACGCCCCAGGTGACGGCCTTCGCCCCCGACTCGCTGGTCCTGAACCGCAAACTGCCGCTGTGGTACCAGGTCTCGCAGTCCCTGCGCGCGTCCATACTCGGCCGCGCCCAGGACGCCTCGCTGCGGCTGCCGACCGAGGAACAGCTTGCCGCGCACTACGGCGTCAGCGTCCTCACCATGCGGCAGGCGCTCAAGGAACTGGAGACGGAGGGGCTGATCAGCAGGCACCGGCGGCGCGGCACCTTCATCGAGCCGCGCGCCCGCCGGGTGTCGCCGGTGCGGCTGCTCGGCTCGATCGATGCGATCGTCGCCCAGCAGTCGGGCGAGCAGACCACGGTTCTCGGCCATGGTCCGCTGGCGCTGACAGGTGATCTCGTGGAGTACTTCCCGGAGTGTACGGAGGTGGTCGGCTACCGGCGGCTGCGCTGCGACGGCGACAGCGGCGAGCCCACCAACTGGGCTGAGAACGCCGTGCATCCCGAGGTCGCGGCCCGGCTCGATGCCACCGATCTCGAACGCTGGCCGATGACCAAGGTGCTGCGCGACCGCGTCGGCATCCGGATCGCGCGGATCACGGACACCGTCGAGGCACGGCTCGCCGACCCGGCCACCGCCGAGCTCCTCCAGGTCCCGCTGCTCAGCCCGATCCTCTTCTACACGGGGGTGACGTACGACGAGAGCGGCCGGGTGGTGGATGTGGCGCAGATCCGGTACCGGGGGGACCGGTTCTCGTTCTCGGTGACGGTGGAAGCGCACTGACGGCCCGCCCTCCGGCGCCGTTACGATGCGGGAGGCGGCGTGGCGACGGGGAGGACGACACGGTGGCAGCACGGGCGGCGGCCGGAGCCGACGGGGACGACGACATCCCGCTGCTCGACGACCTCATGCCATGGTCCGTTCGGCCTCTGCGGACCGGGCGCCCCTGGGTGACCGCCCCGGACGCGGATTCCCTCAAGGCCCGTTGGGGACGACTGGTCGGCGCCGAGGGAGCCGAGCGCGAACGGCTCTTCCGGCCCACCCGTTCCCGTACCCCGCAGACTCCGGTCGCGGCGCTGCCCGGACAGTCCACCTCCACCGCCCGGTTCGCCCGGGAGTCCGGGCCGTGCCCTGAGCCGGTACGGATCCAGCACGGCCCGTTCGACGAGCAGTGGCTGATCCCCGACCACCGGCTGATCGACGCCGCCCGTCCCGAGCTGTGGCGGGTCGCCGACGGCCACCAGCTCTTCGCCGTCGAGCACGGTCACGTACCGCAGGACACCGGCCCCGCCCTCTCCGTGACGGCGCTGCTGCCCGACGGCCACTCCCCGGCGGGCCGCCCCGGCCGGATCCGGCCGCTCTACCGGCGGCCCGGCGGACTGGAACCCAATCTGGCGCCCGGTCTGCTCGGGCTGCTGCGCGCCCGGCACGGGGATGCGGTCGCCGCGGAGTCCGTGCTGGCGTGGATACTCGCGGCGGCCCGCCACTCCCCCGCCGGGTGTGTCGTACCGCTGCCCGCCGACACCGCACGCTGGTGGGCCGGGGTGGAGCTGGGCCGGGAGCTGTTGCGGCTGCAGCTGCGCGGCGCCCGGGGCGGGGAACGCCCGCGGCTGCCCGGCGGGCGCCGCCCTTATGTGCGGGCCGCGGTGCCGGCCGCGCCGGGCACGCTGGAGTACGACCCCGCCGAGGAGGCGCTCCTGCTGGGCACGGGACGCATCTCGCCCGTACCGGCCGGGGCGTGGGAGTTCCGGGTGGGCGGGGTGCGGATGCTGGAGCTGTGGTTCGAGCGGCGGGCGACGGCGGACGGGGCGGACGGCCTGGAAGCGATACGGCCCCGGGGGTGGCCCCAGGAGTGGACCTCGGAGCTGCTGGAGCTGATCACCGTGCTGGCCCTGCTCGACGAACTCCAGCCCCGGCAGCAGGAGTTGGCCGACGGCCCACAGCTCACCACCGGTGACCTGCGGGCGACCGGTGTCCTGCCGGTGCCGGCCACGGCCCGGCGGCCCGCATCGGTGCTCGACCATCAGGAGGAGGGGCCGGACGGCCAGTTCGCGCTGCTGTGACGGCATCGGGGGTACATCCGCGCTACCGGTCGAACGAGTCCAGCACCCGGTGCAGCGCCCGGTCGAAGACGCCGTCCAGATCGATCGGCCCGGGGTCCTCGGCGAATCCCGCCGCCATCCGTGGATACTTCCCCGTCGCGATCTGGCTGATCAGATAGCCGGTGCGCGCGGCGTGCTCCTGCTCCTCGGACCAGGGCAGCGACCGACTGCGCTCCGCCGTGGCGATCTCGTTGGCCACATAGGTGGTCACCACGCCGTTGACCATGGCGATGAGTTCCATCTTCTCGCCGAACCGCGCGTCGACCCCGTCCAGGCAGCTGAGCGTGTACTCCAGATACCGCAGCGCGTTCGGGCTGAAGCCGTACACGGGTGACATGAGCCGCGGCACCCAGGTGTGGCGGTGCATCATCTCGCGGGCCTGATGGGCCAGCGCGATGAGATCGGCACGCCAGTCGCCGGACGGCTCCGGGAACTCGTACCCGCCGCTGACCGCGTCGAGCATCAGCTCGTACAGGTCCTCCTTGCGGGGCACGTAGTTGTAGAGCGACATCGTGCCGCAGCCGAGCTCCGCCGCGACCTTCCGCATGGACACCGCGTCGAAGCCCTCCGCATCGGCGATGCGGACGGCGGCTGCCGCAATGTCGGCGCGGCTGAACGCGGGCCTGGGGCCGCGGCCCGCACGCTCGGGGCGCGCCCAGATCACTTCGGGTACAGCGGGTCGCCCCACCATCGATCATCACCTCACTCACCATCCTAGTTACGTACACCGTACGTAGTGCGCTACGGTGGGCCACATGAGAACTACGTACGCCGTACTTAGTGAAGGTCTGGGGAAGCACTACGGAGATGTCCATGCGCTGCGCGGACTCGATCTCGCTGTCGCCGAGGGCGCCGTCTGCGGAGTGCTGGGGCCGAACGGCGCGGGCAAGACCACCGCTGTCCGGGTGCTCACCACACTGACGGCCCCGGACAGCGGCAGCGCGAGGGTCGCGGGGCACGACGTGGTGCGCGAGGCGGGCTCGGTACGCGCGGCGATCGGCGTCACCGGGCAGAACGCCTCGGTCGACGGCGAGCTCACCGGCCGGCAGAACCTGAGGCTCTTCGCCAGGCTCCTGCGGTTCCGCGGCGAGGCCGCGCGCATCCGCGCCGACGAGCTCCTGGAACGCTTCGAGCTGACCGACGTCGCCGACCGCCCGGCCCGGACCTACTCGGGCGGCATGCACCGGCGCCTCGACCTCGCCGCCAGCCTGCTGACCCGGCCGAGGGTGCTTTTCCTGGACGAGCCGACCACCGGACTCGACCCGCACAGCCGCAACCAGATCTGGGCGGCGGTACGCGAACTGGCCGGCCGGGGCACGACCGTCCTGCTCACCACGCAGTATCTGGAGGAGGCCGATCAGCTGGCCGACGACATCGTGCTGATCGACCGGGGCCGGACCGCCCACCGCGGCACCCCCGCCGAGCTGAAGGCCCTCATCGGTTCGTACGCCGAGGTGGTCGTCCCCCAAGCATCGGCGCTGATCCCGGCAGCGGCCGTCCTCGACCAGCTCACCGGCGCCGAACCGGTGCTCGACCACGAGCGCCGCACCGTGGGCGCCGTCGCGACCGACACCACGCTCACCCTCCCCCGTATCGTCCGCGAACTCGACGCGGCCGGCGTACCGCTGATCGATGTGAGCCTGCGCCCGCCGACGCTCGACGAGGTCTTCCTCCGCCTGACCGGCCGCGGCGACAGCCGCACCTCCCCGCCCCTGAAGGAGACGGCAGCATGAGCAGCACCGTACTGGCCCACGAGCAGCGCACCGGACCCGCCACCAGCACCCCGATCGCCGACAGCCTGGCCGTGCTGGGCCGCCATCTGCAGCGGATCAAAGCAGCCCCGGGCGTAGTGATCCTGACCCAGACCATGCCGATCACGATGCTGCTGTTCTTCGGCTACGTGTTCGGCAGCGCCCTGGCCATGCCCGGCCAGGAGTACCGCGCGTTCCTGGTGCCGGGTCTGCTCGCGGCGACGGCGGCCAACGGCATCATGACCGGGATGTTCCAGTCCGCGCAGGACTGCCACCGCGGGGTGATGGACCGGTTCCGTACGCTGCCGATGAGCCGGGCCGCCGTACCGTTCGGCCAGACCGCCGCCGATCTGCTGACCACGGCCATCGGCATGGTCCCGCTGATCCTGGTCGGGCTCGCGGTCGGCTGGCGGATCGAGGGCGGTCCGCTCGCCGCCCTGGGCGCCTTCGGGCTGCTGCTGCTCCTCCGGTTCGCCACGTCGTGGATGGGTTGCTGGCTGGGCCTGCTGATCCGCAACGAGGAGGTGGCCGGCCAACTGGGCAGTGCCACCTTCATCCTGCCGCTGCTGTCCAGCGCGTACATCCCGACCGACAACCTGCCGGGCTGGCTGCGGACCGTCGCGGAGTGGAACCCGATCAGCGCCATGGCCGCCGCCACCCGCGACCTGTGCGGCAATGCGGCGCCGTCCACGGACGGCGCCTGGCCGGTCGCCCACCCGGTGGCGGGCACGCTCGCCTGGTCGGCGGTGCTGCTCGCGGTCTTCGTACCACTGGCCGTACGGCGCTGTGCACGCGGCGGCGAGTGACACGGGCCGGCTCCGGCGGGCTCCAGCACCGTGCCCGCGGTTATGCGCTGGTGCGGCCGGAGTTGGCGGGCGACCGGGCGGTGCGGCGGGGCCGCGCTGCCGCCGGATCACGCGCGACGCCGGCCGGGAGCACCGGGGAACGGGAATCTGGGATGCGGACCGTACCGGCGCTCGGCGAGCACACCGAAGCGCTGCTGCGGGCCGCGGGGATGACGGACGAGCAGAGAGCAGCGCTGCGCCGGGACGGTGTGATCGCCTGAGCGGCCCGAGCGGTGGGCAGGATCAGTCAGGGACGAACGATCGATCAGGGGCCGGATCGGTGGTGACGGGCCGTCGGGTCAGTGGCGGCCGCCGAAGAGCGAGCGCCGCAGTCGCCGCAGCGGCGCGAAGAGCGAGACACGCGCGCTCCTGCTCCGGCGGGTGCGCGCGGCGTCGCGCGAGGTGAGCTCGAGCATCAGCATCGTCGCTTCCGCGGTCTCGCGCTGCGGGACGGCGGGACCGCCGAGCACCGCGAGATGGCGGTCGAGGCGCGAACTGGTCGCACTGCTCCCACATGTGATGGCAGGCACACGCGGCCTGCTGCGCATCGCTATCTGTTCCATGTCACTCCCCACCCGTACGAGGGCACCCGGCCCGGGCAGGTTAACCCTATCCCCCCATGATGACACTCGTGTATCCCGGTAGTCGGATTGAGCACACACATACGGAGGTTGACGATCGGGCTCATAATTCGCTCGATTCCAGGGCGAGTTGGACAGATCGGGAGCGGTTGCCCCGCAGCGGCGGATTGTTGCGCAAGGGGGTCTGGAACGGTCCGGTCTGAGCTAGCGTGGAGAGGTTTCCGCCGTGCTGCCGTCACTCCTGCGGATGGGGGATCACCGTGAGCGAAGTGCCGGGCGACGACCGACTGATCGCGGGCCGCTACCGCCTGCTGGGCCCGCTGGGCCAGGGCGGGATGGGGGTCGTGTGGCGGGCGCGCGACGAGGTGCTGGGGCGCGAGGTCGCCGTGAAGGAGGTCCGCGCCCCGTCGGGGCTCGCCGCCTCCGACGTACAGCGGCTGTACGCGCGCCTGGAGCGGGAGGCATGGGCGGCGGCCCGGGTCTCGCACCGCAATGTGGTCACCGTCTACGACGTGGCGACCGAGGACTCCCGCCCGTGGATCGTGATGGAGCTGATCCGGGGGCTCGCGCTGTCCGAAGTCCTCGACGCCGAGGGTCCGATGGCCCCTCAGCGGGCCGCGCGCGTCGGCGCGGAGGTGCTGGCCGCGCTGCGCAGCGCCCATGCCTCCGGGGTGCTGCACCGTGATGTGAAGCCCGGCAATGTGCTGCTCGCCAACGACGGGCGGGTGGTACTGACGGACTTCGGCATCGCCATGGTCGAGGGGACGTCCGCACTCACCATGACGGGCGAGCTGATCGGCTCGCCGGAGTTTCTCGCACCGGAACGCGCACTGGGGCGCACGCCGGGGCCCGAGTCGGATCTGTGGTCGCTCGGAGTGCTTCTGTACGCCGCGGCCGAGGGCAATTCGCCGTTCCGTCAGAACACGCCGCTGAACACCCTCCGGGCGGTGGTCGACGAAGAGCTGCCCCCGCCCCGGCGGGCCGGCCCGCTCGCGCCGGTCATCGAGGGGCTGCTGCGCAAGGATCCCGCCGAGCGGCTCTCCGCCGAACAGGCCGAGCACCAGCTCCGCATCGTCGCGGCGGGCGGGGCGCCGCGCGCCACCGGGGCGGGTGCGGCGGATCCGTACGGCCCGACGATGACGGCCGGCACCCTGACACCTCGGACGCCTCTTCCCGTACTCCCGCCGCCCTCCCCGGACCCGTCCACGACGGCCGAAGTCACCCCCGGTGGGCCGCCGCGCCGGGCGGTCACGCTGCTCGCCGTGGGCGTGGCGGTGCTGCTGCTGGCGGTCGGCGGGATCGTCTGGACGCTCGCGGACCGGGGCGACGGCAGCGACACGGGAGGTGCCACGGGCAGCGGCCCGGGCGCGACCAGCAGTGCTCCGCGCACGACGCCCGCCGCACAGGAGGCGCCCGGATCCGCCGGAGCGCAGGGCGGCAGCAGCTCCACGGACGACGGCGACACCGCGGGCAAGGGCGGCAGCGGCGGAAGCAGCCACAGCAGTACGAGCAAGCCGTCGCCGCAGACCGTGACGGTCTACCTCACCTCGGTGCGCGGCAGTTACGAGGGCAGCTGTCCTCCCCCGCACGCAACGGCGCCGGCGGTCGAGGCGACCATCACGGTGGGGCGTACGCCGGTGAAGGTCGAGTACCGGTGGGTGCTGAAGGACGGTACGAGTTCCGATCCCGGCTGGCAGTCACTGTCCTTCGGTTCCGGCGACGGGCGCACGAAGCAGGTCTCGCACACGGAACTCACGTACCAGCAGGACACGACGTACCACGGGACGATCACCCTGGAGGTGAGGAGTCCGGTCGCGGTCACCTCGAACGGGGTGGAGTTCTCGGTGACCTGCCGGACGGAGACCCCGTCGGACGGGGCCTCCTACCCGGCGGAGGACTGACCCGGGCGGTCCGCCCGGTCAGACGGCCGAGCCGAAGGCGGGCAGGTAGCCGCCCGACTGTCCGGCGGCGGTGGGGTGGTACGACTCACCGATGTTGAGCCAGTTGACGCTGTGCAGCCACGCGCTTCCCGAGCAGATCTCGTGCCCGGTGAACCTCCCGGCGACATCGCTGAAGGTGAAGCCGTGGTCGGCCGCACGCTTGGCGGTTGCCGCGTTGAGGTAGTCGGAGGCGCTGTTGATGGCGGCGCGCTCGGTCTCGCTCAGACCGGCGATGCAGCTGCCGCCGAGCTTGTAGAAACGGGGATAGCCGAGGACGACGACATGGGCGGACGGCGCCTTGGACGTGATCGCCGTGTACACCGAGTCGAGCTTGCCGGGCAGGGTGGTGTCGACGTAGCTGCGGGCTGTGGCGATCCGGCTGAGGCAGGTGGACTCCGACTGGAGCACACAGGTGGTCATGACATCGGCGAAGCCTGCGTCATTGCCGCCGATGGAGATCGAGACGAGGTCGGTCGAGGAGTTGAGCGGGGAGAGCTGTCCGGCCGTCACATCGCCGGTGCGGGCACCCGAGCAGGCGGTGAAGGCGAACGACGCGGGCGAGTTGGCGTTCGCCCAGAGGGCGGGGTAGGTCTTGGTGCTGCGCTTGCAGTCACCGCTGGCACTGTCGTAGCTGCCGGACCCGACCCCCGAGGAGTACGAGTCGCCGAGGGCAACGTAGTCGACGGCCAGGACGGACGATGCGGCGTTCGCGGTGGCTGCCCCGGTCAGGGCGAGTACGGCACCGAGCAGGAGCGAGGACGAGAACGCCACAAGTCTGGACATTTTCATGGAACCTCCCTTGGACCGACCAGCAGGATCTCTGCCTACTCAGTGGTAGCAGCGGCACCGTCGGTCCGGAAGTGTCCATGCCAAGTCAATCGGATGAGCGCTTCCTGACAGCCTCCTGAGGTTGCGTCACACCCAATCCGGCATCCGGCGCACCGGATGACAAACCACTGCCGCGAAGTGAACGGCCCCTGTGAAGGCCGGTTGACGGGAGGTGGCGAAACCTGGGTGCGCCGGGTGCCACCGTGCCGGATCATGGGCGCCATGTCTGCCAACCCTGAGGCCGCTCTGCCGATCCGGCTCACCGTCGACGACAGCGATTCCCCTTCCGACGTCGTCGACGCGCTGTTCCTCGGCCGCTTCGCGACGGGCGAGCAGCCGTACTCGCACAGTTCCTCCCTCGACCGGGTGAAGTCCGGGGCGACTCTGCTGCCCCCCGCCGCCAAGGTGCTGCGTGCCGCCCGCGACGACGACCGCAGCGCCACACTCGCCGAGGGCGACGGCTGGACACTCCTCATCTCCCGGTGGAACCGGGGCGCCGACGTCACCGTCACCGCGACCAGCCCCGAGCTGGCGCAGAAGATCCTCGACCAGGCGACCGACGGCGCCCAGGACGAACCGGAACCGCAGCCCGAGAATGTGACGATGGGCTTCTGGTACGTCTCCCCGCGCCGCGGCCCGCACCGCACCACCCGGCAGATCGCCGCGGGCACCTGGGACGAGGTGCGCAGCAACTACACGGCGCCGGTGGCCCATGCCATGGACCGGCTGATGAAGGTGACGCCGGACGACATCGCGGGCCGGCTGCTTCTGCTGCACGGCCCGCCCGGCACCGGCAAGACATCTGCACTGCGCACGCTGGCGCGGTCCTGGCGGGACTGGTGCCAGGTCGACTGCGTACTCGACCCGGAGCGGCTCTTCAACGACGTCGGCTATCTGATGGACATCGCCATCGGCGAGGACGACGGCACGGCGAAGGGGCGGTGGCGGCTGTTGCTCCTGGAGGACTGCGACGAACTGATCCGCGGCGAGGCCAAGCACACGGCGGGCCAGGCGCTGTCGCGGCTGCTGAACCTCACCGACGGGCTGCTGGGCCAGGGCCGCAATGTGCTGGTGGGGGTGACGACCAATGAGGACCTGGAACGGCTCCACCCGGCGGTGGTCAGGCCCGGTCGCTGCCTGGCCCGGATCGAGGTGGGCTCACTGACCCGCCGGGAGGCGGTGGCCTGGCTGGGCACGGGGGAGGGGCTCGGCAGGGAGGGCGCGACGCTGGCCGAGCTGTACGCACTGCGGCGCGGCACCGGGCCGGCGTCGGTACCGAAGCAGGAAGCGGGGGCGGACGCGGGGCTGTACCTCTGAGGTGCTGTTCCCGGCGCCCGACGGGCTCGATCTCAAGTCCGTCCGGCGCCTGGGGACAGCTTGTGAGCCCGTCCGGCGCTTGAGGGCACAACCGCTACCGGACGGCCCCGGTTCCCCCTGTCACCCCTCGTACGCCACCCGCACCGCATCCTCCACCAGCGACTGCGCCCGGGCGCGGGACAGCCCCAGCCGCTTCGCCTGCTCTGCGTACTCCCGCGCCGCCGCGGCCGCCTTGCGGTCCGCCGTGTCGCCCGCGGCCGCGATGAACGTGCCGTTGCGCCCGCGGGTCTCGATCACCCCGTCCGACTCCAGCGCCCGGTACGCCTTGGCGACGGTGTTCGCGGCGAGGCCGAGCTCCTCGGCGAAGCCGCGTACGGTCGGAAGTCTGTAGCCGACGGGCAGTTCGCCGGACCGGGCCAGTTCGGAGATCTGCGTGCGCAGTTGCTCGTAAGGGGCGGTGGCGGCGTCCGGATCAAGGGCGATCTTCAAGGTCACGGACCGATTCTCCCCCACCCCCGGAAATTCGGAGGCGACCGGGCCGGACCGCCGCGTACCGTCCGGCGTATGACTGTCATCGTTCGCGACTTCCTGCCCACCGATGCCGAGGCCTGGGTACGGGTGCGGCGAGCCGCTCTTCCGTACATGGTGACCACGCCCGAGCAGGTTGTCTTCGAGCAGGCGACCGCCCACCCCGACAAGCGGTACCGGCTGCTGGTCGCCGAGGAGGACGGGGAGATCATCGGCACGGCGCAGGTCGGTATCGCCTATGACAGCCCGGAGCCCGGACAGGGCTTCTGCAATCCCTACACGCTCCGCCGGCGGGCGGGCCGCGGCGCGGGCTCGCTGCTGGTGCGCACCGCCGAGGAGTATCTGGCCGGCGTGGGGGCCGTCGCGGTCTACACCTGGGTGCTCGACGAACCGGCGAACCGGGCCTTCGCCGAGAAGCGCGGCTACACGCCGAGCCGCCCGGCGCACTTCCTCCATCTCGACCTGGCACACGGCACCCTGCCTCCCCGTCAGGAGCTCCCGGCCGGTGTGCAACTGCGTACGGCCGCTGACTTCGCCGACGACCCGAGGCCGCTGTTCGAGGCGGACGCCGAGTCCACGGCGGACGAGCCGAGCGACACCCCGGCCGAGCTCGCGGACTACGAGGACTGGCTGCAGCACACCTGGAACAACCCCGGTCTCGACCGGGAGCTCACCTCGGTCGCCGTGGTGGACGGCGAGGTGGCGGCGTTCAGCGCGGCGAACACCGACGGTCTGACCCGCTACTGGTCGGGGATGACGGGCACCCGCAGGGCGCACCGCAACCGGGGCCTGGCAAAGCTCGCCAAGAGCGACTCGCTGCACAGGGCACGCGCGGCCGGCTACACGGACGCGTACACCGGCAACGATGCGGACAACGGTCCGATGCTGGCGATCAACACATGGTTCGGCTACCGGATCTGCGCCACGGAGGTACGGCATGTCCGCAAGCTCGGTTGAGGTCACTCTGGTCAAGGCGGGCCGGACGAAGATCCGCTACCCGGCGGACGTCGTACGCGACGACGGCACCCGGGTGACGGTGACGGCCCCGTGGGCCGCGCCGGGTGTGCGCGACTTCGGCTTCGTACGGTTCGAGCCGGGCGATGTCTTCACCGAGCACTACTGGCGCAACCGGTGGTTCGCGGTGAAGGAGGTCCGCACCGGAGCGGGGACGCTGAAGGGCTGGTACTGCGACATCACCCGGCCTGCCGTGCTGCGCGACGGGGAGCTGCTCGTCGAGGACCTGGATCTCGATCTGTGGGTGTCGGCGGACGGCGACTCCGTACTGCGGCTGGACGAGGACGAGTTCGAGGAGAGCGGCCTGGCCGCACGCGATCCGGCGGCGGCGGATGCCGCCCGCCGGGCGCTGGACGAGCTGGAACGCCTCGCCCTGGCGGGCGGCCTCGCGGGGCTCCTGGCACCGTCGAGCCCGTCCGGCGACACCCCCTAACGCACCACCAGCTCCACCTCGAACCCCGCCGCGTCCTCCAGATACGCGGCGCAGTGCCCCTCGCCACCGGCGTACGGATGACGGTCCGGGAACAGCAGCCGCCAGCCGTGGTCCGGGGCCCGCGTCACCAGTGCGTCCAGCGTGGCCCGGTCCCGGACATGGAACGCCAAGTGGTTCAGGCCCGGGCGGAGCCGGTCGTGCGGACCCGGGGTCAGATCGGCCGACTGCTCGATCACCAGATAGCTGTCGCCCCGCCGCCAGCTGCGGCCGCGCTTCCAGCTCTGGTACGGCACATGGCCCAGCTCGCCGAGCAGCCAGCCCCATCCCGCCTCGGCCGCCGCCAGGTCGGGCACCCACAGCTCGATGTGGTGCACCCCACCGGTGCGGGCCCCGGCCGACGGCAGCGGGACCGCGCGGCGGATGCTGTGCGGCTGGTACGCCACGGTGTCGCCGTCCTCGTGCCAGTGGATCAGAAAGCGCTCCCCCGCACGGTATCCGTCCAGCCCCGCACGGCAGTACGCGACGATGTCGTCGGGCAGGGCGTCCAGCGGGAACCAGGCGAGTCCGGAGCACTTCTCCGGTTCACGGTTGTACGGCGGGCGGGCCGGGTCGTACTCCGCCTCGAAGAACCAGCCGGTCCGGGGGGCGCCGCCGGGACCGCGGTGCTGCATGACCAGCGCGACCCGCAGCTCGTCCGGGTCCAGTTCGACACCGATCTCCTCGGCGGCCTCACGGATCATCGCCTCGCGGACGTCCTCGCCGTCCTCCACATGCCCGGACGGCCCGTTGAACAGCCCGTCCGCGTATCCCGTGCCGGCGCGGCGGGCGAGCAGGACGTCGGGGCCGCGGCGCAGGATCAGATGCACATCGACGACCTCGGTGTGCCGGTGCGGCGGTTCGACGCGGGCCAGCAGGGCGTAGCGGTCGTCGTCGACGTGCTTGCCCCACAGGTCCGGGTCGTCGGAGAGCCGCTCGTGGTGGATGCGCTCGGTGAGCGGGGCGAGGAGCCCGGTCAGCTGCTCGGCGGAGAGACCCACCCCGCCCCACACCCCTTCGATCGTCAGCAGCCGCCCGCCGGGCCGGAGCAGTCCGAACCAGTGGCGCAGGGCCGCCGCGGGGTCGGGCAGCAGCCACACCACATGGCGGACCATGATCACGTCGAACTGCTGCTTCCCGACCGGCGGTCGGGCCGCATCACCGACCAGCACCTCGGCGCCCGTCCCGGCGAGCTTGGCCCGCGCCTGCTCGACCATGCGCGGCGACCGGTCGACGGCGGTGACCCGGTGGCCCTGCCCGGTGACGAGCAGGGCCAGACTTCCGGTGCCGCATCCCAGGTCGAGCACATCGGAGCGCTCGCCGGGCAGCCAGCTCTCCAACCGCTGCGCCCATGCGTGCCTGACCACCGGATCGAGCAGCCCGTGGTCGGGCTCCTCGTCGAAGGAGTCGGCGGCGGAGTCCCAGTCGATCGTCGTCATGCGTCGATCGTCCCAGCCACCACTGACACAGTCGATCAGCAGGCCGACCGCTCGCGGTGGTGGAAGGGGTTGCACGCGCCGTCCGCGCGCCACTCCACCCGCTCGTCCTCTACCTGGCCACCGTCATCGACATCGCCTCCCGCCGCGTGGTCGGCTGGGTGACCGCCGAGCATCTGCGGACCGACCTGGTCGCCGACGCCCTGAACGAGCATCTACTATCGGTCCAGGAAGCCGGTGTTGCGACGACCGGTTGAGTCCGCGCAGTACACGAGCCAGCAATTCGCTTCCCTGGCCAACGAGTTCGGCGTTCGGCTGTCGGTCGGCCGCACCGGTCAGTGCTGGGACAACGCGCTCGCCGAGTCCTTCTTCGCGACGATCAAACGGGAACTGCTCGACACAAAACCCTGGCCGAGCCGGGCTCTGGCCCGAACCGCGATCTTCGACTTCATCGAGGGCTGGTACAACTTGCACCGACTGCACAGCAGCCTCGGCTACCTCAGTCCCGCCGACTACGAGACCGCACTCGCAGCCTGACCACCACACCAAGGGTGTCCGCCAAAGCGGAACAAGCTCACTAGTTCGCCAATGAGGCCTGGATGCGCTCGATGGCCCGCAAGACCTCAGCTCGATTCTTCGCGCTCTTGATCCAGGTTGGCAGCCGGGCGATGAGCGTCATCTTCTTTCGCGCCTTCGTGTCCCGAGGAGCTCGTTCGCGCAACGGCGCCTGAACGAACTGCCTTATCAAGTCCAGGTGCTCGGGGTTGTACGCCCACAGCCAGCCGTGACGTGTCTCAGACTGCAACCACAGCGGCAGACCGAAGTATGGATCTACAGCCTCCCCCGTGCCCCGAAAGAGGCGAAGACCGCCGGCCGCATGACGCGTCAAACCACACGCCCGGCAGACGAGCCGACGCTGCGCGAACATCGAAGGAGCCTCGTCCTCAGTCGCAGGTGCGGCCGGAATCACATGCGCAATGCTGGTGCACTTCGGGCAGCGCACGAGCACATGATCGACGAAGTCGTACTTCGTGTGCCGGGCATCCCGGAACCGCTGCGGCGAGAGCATGACGCCAGTATGCGATCCCCAACGGAGCATAGTCGCCCGTGCCCCAGGGCTGGCTTACGCCGAATGGCGTGCCCCTTGCGTGCCCGATTGGGCGGGGACGATGGGGGAACCACGGGGAACACGAGTCACAACAACCCTCCGCCGCAGGTCAGCGCATCCGCAGCTCAGCACGCATCCACATACGGGATCTTCCAAACAGGTGCTCCAGGAACAATGCGGCGGCGCTTGGCTGGGCCCCTGAGCCTCCGGGACTGGGCAGCTAAGCCACGCGGGACACTGCGGTAGCATCCCGCATGCCCATTCCATGGCGATCAAGCGCCGAAGTGTTCGCGCAGATACTGAGACAGCGTGGGGTCGAGCCAGCTGCCGTACGCGACGTCAACGCTGCGTGGGACGCCTTCGCCGAGTTTCTCCAGATCGAGATTGCAGGGATCGAACCTCCCGAGAACGATGGCGACGGCTTCATTGCCGAGTGGGGCAAGTGGGACTGGAACGATGACCAGCCTGCGCTTTCCTTCGGGCGACTGTTCGCGGTCAACGATGTCGGGGAGCGCGACGATCCCCATTGGCAGCCGGAGTACTGGAAGGTGGAGTTGCAGCTCCTCTTCTGCGAGGACCCCGCATGGGCTGATCTCGACAGCATGGGACATCAGGACACCGGGTTTGACTACGTTTCAAGGACTGCCGCACTCGGAGAGATGCGTCGCTTTATCGAGTCCTACCCCCAGCTGGCCTCTATGTGGCGAGCCGAACCCGCTCGCAGCAACTTGACCCTCGAACGAGCGGGGTAGCTACCGCGCCCGGTACAGCAGCCCCGTACCGCAACCCCAGCAACCTTCCCCGTGCGCTTCCGTCCCTCCGGGGCCTCGTAGCGGCCGGAATGACCGTCGCTGACCGATCCGGCTAGAGCTACGGATCAGAAGGTTGCGGGATCGAGTCCTGTCGAGTGCACACAGGTCAAGCACCCTGGGAGATCGTCCCGGGGCCCTTTTCGCTGTACTTCGTGCTGAGATCAGCCCCTGAGCGTCCTGCCAGAAAGCGCGTGTTCAGTTCTCGCAGATACGGCGGGCCTTGGCCACGAGTCCCCGGGGCAGCCCCGGTCCCGCGCACGCGTAGTCGATCAGCAGCTTCCGATAGGAGATGTTCGCGAGCTCCGGCGCCAGGACGATCAGGGCCCGCAGGTCATCGGACGAGCCGGACAGGCGTGTGCGGTAGGCGGCACCTGCCGCGCGTAGGGAGACTTCGTGCGGTGTGTATGCCAGGCCTTGTTCGACGAGGCCCACGGCCGTGGCGAACTCGCCCTGTTCGGCACGTACATCGGCAAGGTCCAGGTAGAGGGACCAGTTGGCAGGGTCCAGGGTCAGAGCGCCCTCGAAGGCCGTCGCAGCCTGGTCCAGGTCGCCCATCACGCGCCAGGTGGCCGCTCGTGCGACCGCGGTCCACATGACCCGATCGACGGCATCGGCGCGGTCGCACAGGGCGAAGGACAGCTCGTAGCGGCCGCAGGCCCGGGGCAGCCGGGCCATGGCGGCCAGCGACTCCGGCACGGGACTGCGTTCGGACACCACGTCGATGGCATGGAACCAGGGCGCGAGCCGCTCACGCATCTCGTCGGTGTCCAGGTCATGGCCGTAGTCCAACGTCCGTAGACACGCCTCGGCCAGCGCCTCGGCACTCACCGCGCCGAGAAAGCGCGCATCGCCGAACCAGGGGGCAGAGCCCCACGCCACATCGGGCCGACCCCCCGTGACCGAACCCAGGGCCATCACCGCGTCGTCCATGTCCCCATCGAGGAAGAGGAAGTACGCCTGGGCCAGCACAGCGCTCAAGGAGCCGTCCCCTTCGAGGCCCTCTTCCAGTTCCGAGCGCCGGTCCCGCCACAACTCTGCGAGGGCCGCATAGGGCTCCGGGGCCGCCGGCGCGGAAGCTATCGCCCCCACCAAGAGCTGCACGGCGCCGACCGGGCTTCCGCCGCAATGCGCCATCACACCAGCGAGAGAGACTCCCACTGCCACCGACTGATTCGACATCGTCAGAGAATATCCATGGCCAAAGGTTCTGTGGGCCTTCCGCTCGCGCGCGCGGCACAGCCGTCGGTGACCCAGAAGTGACGGCACCCTGACGCAACGACGGCACACAGCGGCCGATGATCATTCGCTGGGCCGTGTCCGGGCCGCATCAAGGCTGCTGACAGGAGCCCACTGGTGGACTTTCCTGAGCCCCTTCTTAGACGCTCCTTAAGCCGGCCATAACGATCGCCGGGTACCCCTTCCAGCAGCCGTTTTGTGGCCGGCGGGCGGCTAGCTTCTCCTCCACGCAGACGTGAACCGCCGAAGGAGAGACGCACCATGACCGTGATCAGGACCGCCCACCGCAAGGCCGCCGCAATCGTCGCGCTCGGTGTGGCGCCGCTCGCGCTGACCGGTCTGTCCGCAGCCCCGGCCGCCGCACACGGCTCGCTGACGGATCCGGTCAGCCGCGTCTCCGCCTGTTTCGCGGAGGGGCCCGAACAACCGAAGTCGGCGGCGTGCGTGGCCGCCGTCGCGGCGGGCGGGACGCAGGCGCTGTACGACTGGAACGGGGTCAACATCGCCAATGCGGCAGGAAATCACCGGCAGTTGATTCCGGACGGGAAGCTGTGCAGCGCGGGCAACGACAAGTTCAAGGGGCTCGATCTGCCGCGCGCCGACTGGCCGTCGAGCAAGTTGGCGGCGGGCAGCCACACCTTCCGCTTCCGGGCCACCGCACCGCACAAGGGCTCGTTCGCGCTGTATCTCACCAAGGCCGGTTACGACCCCACGAAGCCCCTGAAGTGGTCGGACCTGGAGTCCGAGCCGTTCGCCACGGCCACCGAGCCGAAGCTGGAGAGCGGATCGTATGTGTTCGACGGGACCGTGCCGAAGCGTTCGGGACGGCAGCTGATCTACACCGTCTGGCAGCGCTCGGACTCCCCCGAGGCGTTCTACGCCTGCTCCGATGTGGTCTTCGGGAACACCGACGGCGGTGCCGGCGGCAGTGGTTCGGTGGCCGTGGTCCCGGCGCCGACCGCATCCGCGCCGTCCGAGCAGGAGATCGCCGGGGGCGCCGACAAGTCGTCGGTGGAGCACGGCGGGCATGGTGACGACGACGCCGGTACGGGCGCGAAGGTCACCCAGGCGGCTCCGGCCGCCGAGGCATCGGCCGGTCCGTCCGAGGCGAACGCACCCGAGCCGGACAGCGCCACCGGTCCCGCCCCGGCAGGCGAGAGCCTCGCCGAAACAGGTGGTGACGGCAGCACCCCGTACCTTGCGATCGGCGGTGCGGCCGCGCTCGCCATGGGCGCGGCCGCCCTGTTCGCCTCGTTCCGTCGCCGGGCCGGCGATGCGGCCCGACGCGGACACTGAGAGGCAGTTCAGCCCTGGCCTAGCCGATGACGGAGGCGCAGGTGGTCGGGGTGGCGTGCGCCGGGTCCAGGGCGTTCGCCACCTCGTGGTAGGCGATCAGGTCCAGGGTCCCGATCGCCACATGCTCGGACAGGTCGACCAGGCACAGGTCCTGGAGCAGGACATTGCGTACATTCGGCCCGTCCAGGTACTGCGTGCGGTACGGGGTCACGACCTCGTCGTACCTGGTCGCGATGACCGTGTACCGCACCCCGGGCACGGTGTCGCCGCCCGCGTTGAGCTTGGTGATGAAGGGCGATCCGGCCATCTGGTCGGTGAGGCCGGGCGTGTGGGTGTTCAGCAGGTCCTCGGCGCCCGGGAAGTACGGCAGCAGCTTCGTCAGACCGAGGAGGGTGGTGCCGTGGTTGTCGGGCGCGAGCCCGATCATGGCATTCACCTTGGCGGCGCCACCGAGGAACTTCAGGTAGTAGTGGGGCATCATGCCGCCCTGGGAGTGACCGACGATGTCGGCCTTGGGCGCTCCGGTGGCGGCGAGCACCTGGTCGACGAAGGTGGCGAGCTGGCCGGCCGATTTGTCGATCGGGCCGAGGCCGTTGAAGAACGGCACGCCCGGCAGCTGCCCGTAGTCGAGCGAGTAGACGCAGTAGCCCCGGCCGACCAGGTACGGGGCGAGGACGAGCCAGTTGTCGATCGAGTTCCCGAAGGTTCCGTGGACCAGGACGACGGGTCGGGGGTGGACTGCGGAGGGTTTGCAGGAGTAGTCGTTCCAGCCACGGGAAGGGGCTGTGGCGGCGGTGGGGGTGGCTGCGGTGGCGGTCGCCGTGGGGGTGGCGAACGCTGCGACGGCGAGGATCAGTGCGGCGAGTCCTCTCCGCGCACGTGGGGTGCGCGGCGCACGTGTCCGGGGCAGCATCGTGTGGTCTCCTTGCGGCTCAAGGGAGTTGCGATGTCAATGCGCCCTGCGGCCCGGACCACAAGTTCTGTACCGACGTACCATGTGCTCATGCCAAATTACGCGCCAGTAAGGTGGCGGGGGAAGTTACGCGTCGGTAAAAACTGACGCGGCATCACCCCGATCGCCGGCCACGTCATAGGGCGGCAGGTCAGGCAGCGAGTCGGCCCGGCATCACGGCCTGCGGACCGAACCTGGCCCGCAGCCGGTCCGCCACCGCCTCGATCCGCCGCGCCCGCTCGTCCACCGGGTCGAACGACAGCTGATGGGCGGCCCGTTCGCGGTCCGTGAGCCCCTCGGCGCGCAGCCCGATCCCTCGTACCCGGGCCCGCTGCAGCCCGAACGAGTCATGGATCCGGTAGGCGAGTTCGGTGAGCGCCGCGGAGTGGGCAGTCGGCTCACGGAGCGTACGGCTGCGGGTCAGCGTCGAGTAGCCGGTCCGGTCGGCGTAGCGCACGGAGACCGCGAGCGCCCGGCACACCTGGTCGTCCCCGCGCATCCGGGCCCCCAGCTCCTCGGTGAGCGACATGAGTGCGCGGCGCTGCCGCTCCGGGTCCAGCTCGTCGCGCGGGAAGGACCGCTCGGCGGCGACCGCCCGGGCGGCGGCGTTCGGCACGACCCTCGTACGGTCGATGCCGCGCGCCCGCTCCCACAGTTCGCGCCCGGTCCGTACGCCGGTGATCCGTTGCAGGGTGGCGAGCGGAGCCGTCGCGATCCGGCCGACGGAGTCGAGCCCGTATCCGCACAGGGTGCGGGCGGTCGCCGCCCCGACACCGTCCAGTGCGACGGCCGGCTCGGCCGCAAGAAATGCGGCGCCCCCGCCGCCGGGCACCACGAAAGTCGCCCCGGGCGCGGCCCGCCGCGCCGCCATCCGGGCCAGCATCGGGTTCTCCGCCGCCCCGATCGCACAGTCCACCCCGTGCAGGGCGAGCGCACGGACCCGGATCACCGCCGCCAGCCCTGCCGCGTCCCGCCCGAAGTAGCGCAGCGCACCGCGCACATCGGCGAGCGCCCCGTCCGGCGGCGCCGCCTCGACGACCGGGGTGAATGCGCCGAGGAGGGCGAGCAGCCCGGCGTAACCGGCACTGTCCGGAAGGCCGCCGCCGACCTTGCGGAACCGCAGGTACAGGATCCCCGGCTCCTCGTCCGTATCGCTCATCCCGCACTCCCCGGGGACTGGTGCCACAGCTTCCTTCCGGTGGCGACGCCTTCGCCGGGCGGCTGGAGGTCGGACCAGGGGTTCATCTCGTACCCGGTCGGCAGGTGGATACGGCGGCCGTTGTCGGCCACCTGGTCGCCCGGGGGCTCCTCCTCCGCTGCGGCGTCCTCCACCAGCCGGGCCGCGACCGCGTCGAGTCCGCCGGTGCGCCGCAGTTCGGCCAGTTCCGCCAGGTTCCAGGCCGCCTCGCCGACCACGCTGAGGCTCTGCGGCCCGCGCCGCTGCACCACTCCACGCACGAGCAGCAGCCAGGAGTGGAAGACGGTGTGCGCGCAGGCGGCGTGGCTGTCGTCGAAGAAGGCCAGGTCGACCAGGCCCGTACCGTCGTCCAGGGTGGTGAAGATGACTCGGCGGCCGGACCGGACCGGCGGGGTCTGGGTGGCCGCCTTGGCACCCGCGACCAGCACGGTCTCCCCGTGCCGCGCCTCCCGCAGCCGCTTGGCGGAGACCGCGCCGAGCTCCTTCAGGAACGCGTGGTGATCACCCATCAGATGGCGGGAGACGTCCATGCTCAGGACACCGAGCTCGGCGCTGAGGCGTTCCGCGTCATTGAGGTCGGGCAGGCCGATGGAGCCGGTCTTCCGGCCGTCGCCGAGCGGGAGTTGCGCGCCACCGGATCCGGACCTCGTCCCGGTTCCCCGCTGGGCGCGGTGGAGCTCGGAGAGATGCAGCAGCAGGTCACGGCGGTTGGCCCCGAAAGCGTCCAACGCGCCTACCTGAGCCAGTCGTTCGGCGTCCGCCTTGCCCGGCCGGGCCCGCTGCCAGAAGTCCAGCAGTGAGGTGTAGGGCTGCCCGGCCTCGATCCGGGCGACCTCGGCCTTGCTGATGCCATGGACGTCCGAGAGCGCCAGCCGCAGCCCCCACACTCCGGCCCCCTCCCCCTTACCGGACACCAGTTCGATTTGATGGGCGGCCGCCGACCGGTTCACATCCAGCGGCAGCACCGGCACACCGCGCCGTCGCGCGTCCGCGAGCAGCAGCCGTTTCGGGTACATCCCCGGGTCATGGGTGAGCAGCCCGGCGTAGAAGGCCGCAGGGTGGTGCGCCTTGAGCCACGCCGACTGGTACGTCGGTACGGCGAAGGCGACCGCGTGCGCCTTGCAGAAGCCGTACGAGCCGAACGCCTCGATGATCTCCCAGGTCCGGGCGATCACTTCGGCGCTGTAGCCCTTCCCCGCCGCCCGCTGCACGAACCCGGCCTTGATCCGGCCCTGCAGCTCGGGGTCGGAGAGCCCGCGCCGCACCCGGTCGGCCTCGTCCCGGCCACAGCCGGTCATGATGTCGACCATCTCGATGATCTGCTCATGGAAGACGACTACGCCGTACGTCTCGCGCAGCGGTCCCTCCAGGTCGGGGTGGGGGTAGCGGACGGGCGCCCGGCCGTGCCTGGCCTCGATGAACGGCCGCACCATGTCGGCGGCGACCGGCCCCGGCCGGAACAGCGAGATGTCGACCACCAGATCGTGGAAGGTGGCGGGCTGCAGCCTGCCGACCAGATCGCGCTGGCCGGGTGATTCGATCTGGAAGCAGCCCAGCGTCTCGGCGGTCCTGATCAGCCGGTACGTCTCCGGGTCGCCGGGCGGTACGGCGTCCAGGTCGACCTCCTGGCCCGAGGCCCGCTTCACCTCCATGACCGCGTGCGCCATCGCCGACTGCATCCGTACGCCCAGCACATCGAGTTTGAGCAGCCCGAGTTCCTCCACGTCCTCCTTGTCGAACTGCGCCATCGGGAAGCCCTCGCCGCTGGTGGGCATGACGGGCGTACGGCGCAGCAGCGAGGCGTCCGAGAGGAGCACCCCGCACGGGTGCATGGCAATGCCGCGCGGCAGGGCGTCCAGCGCCTCCACCAGCTCCCAGAGCCGCCCGTACTTCTCCTTCTCCCGTGCCACCTCGCGCAGTTCGGGCAGCTCCTCCATGGCCGCGCGGGCGTCGCGCGCCCGGATGTGCGGGAAGGCCTTGGCGAGCCGGTCGGTCTCGGCCGGGTTCATGGAGAGCGCGGCGCCGACGTCCCGGATGGCATGGCGCACCCGGTAGGTCTCGGGCATGGCGACGGTCGCGACCCGCTCGGCGCCGAAGCGTCCGATGATCGCGCGGTAGACGTCGAGGCGGCGGGCGGACTCGACGTCGATGTCGATGTCGGGCAGCACGAAGCGGCGCTTGGAGAGAAAGCGCTCCATCAGCAGCCCGTGCTCGACGGGGTCGGCGTGGGCGATGCCCAGGAGGTGATTGACCAGGGAGCCGGCCCCGGAGCCACGCGCAGCCACCCTGACCTTCATCTCCCTTACGTCATCGACGACTTGGGCGACCGTCAGGAAATAGGAGGCGAAGCCGTGGTAGTCGATGATGTCCAGCTCGTGGTGCATCCGCTCCCAGTAGTCCCGCCTGCGGTCGTAGCCGCGCAGCACCATGCCGGCGGCGGCGCGGGAGGCCAGTACGCGCTGGGCGGTGCGGCGTCCGGCACCGACGAGGTGCGGTTCGGGGAAGTGGACGGTGCCGAGGCCGAGGTCGCGCTCGGGGTCGACGACGCAGGCGTCGGCGGTGTGCCGGGTCTCCGCGAGCAGCCGCGCTCCGGCATCGCGGCCGAGTCCGGCGGCGGAGGTGATCCGCTCGGCGGTCTCCCGCATCGCGCGGTCGTCCTTGAGCCAGCGCTCGCCGCTGTCGAGCGGGGCGCGGCGCGGATCGACGGGGACGAGCCTGCGGGCGGCGTCGAGCACATCGGCGACCGGGCCCTGCCCGGCGTCGGCATACCGGACGGCATTGGTCAGCACGGCCCGCACCCCTTGTTCGGCAGCGAAGCCGACGGTACGGGCGGCGAGCCGCAGCGACCCGGGGCCGGTGCCTTCACGCCCGTGGTGGACGGCTTCGAGGCGCAGGTCGTCGCCGTAGATCTCCCGCCAGGGCGCGAGCAGCACGGCGGCCCGGTCGGGGCGTCCGGCGGCCAGCGCCCTGCCGACCTCGGAGGCCGGGCCGAGCAGCACGGTGAGCCCTTCGGCGGGCAGCGCGGACCGGTCGACCAGGGGCTGCCCGGCGCCGGTCTGCGGATCACCGGTCACGGCATGCGCGGCGGTGACGAGGCGGCACAGCTCAGCCCATCCGCGCGCGCCGTCCCGGGCGAGGAAGGTGACCCGGGGCGCCGATTCATCGACGAAGGCGCCGCCACGGACCGGGGTCCGCAGCCGATGCGTACGCCCGCTCTCTCGCGTGTGCTCCGCCTCCACCGCGAGCCCCACCCCGAAGAGCGGCCGCACCCCGGCCCTGTCGCAGGCCTTGGCGAAGCGGACCGTGCCCGCGAGGGTGTCGCGGTCGGTCAGCGCGAGGGCATCCATCCCCCGCTCGGCAGCGCGCTCCGCCAGCCGCTCCGGATGCGAGGCCCCATAGCGCAGGGAGAACCCGGAAACAGTGTGCAGATGCGTGAACCCGGGCACCCGCACCTCCTGGACCGATCCGTACTCACCACCCCCTCGCTCTCCACCATAGACCAAATTTCGAACACTCGTACGATAACCGAAGGCGCACCCACTCTTCTGCCATTCGACCCGCCCCCGCCTGCGCGAATGCCGGACTCCCCGGACCGTGGGGGCATGACTTTCGCTGACGAGGTGAAGAACGCCGTCACCGCACGGGCGCGCTGCTGGTCGTCGGCGTAGGCACTGCAGCTGCTGTTCTTCGCCTCCTACGTCGGCGCGCCGGACGACACCAAGGGAGCGGCGACCGCTCCCGGTGGCTCGAGCCCTGCCTGAGGGCAGGGATCAGCCCAGCATCTCCTCGATGAGGCCGGCTGCCCGTGCCGTGCCGCCCTCGGCCCGCGCTTCGGTGCGGAGCTGTGCCGAGCGCCGGGCGACATCCTCGTCGGCGACGAGTTCGGTGAGCGCGGTGCGCAGGGCCACGGCGGTGGCCTGTGCGGTGTCGATGCGGCGGGCCACGCCCAGGGCGACGAGCCGGTCCGCGTTCATGAACTGCTCGGCGGCCTGCGGGACAGCGATCATGGGAACCCCGGTGTACAGCCCCTCGCTGCTGCCGCCCATCCCCGCGTGGGTGACAAACGCGTCGGCCTGCTCCAGGACCGTCAGCTGAGGCACCCACGAGTGCACCTCGACGTTGGCCGGGATGTCACCGAGTTCGCCCGGGTCCGTGTGCTTCCCGATCTGGAGTACGACGTGCCAGCCGGCCAGGTTGCCGTAGGCGGCCAGGCCCTGGCGGTAGAGCTCCGGCTGGTTCGTGTACGCCGAGCCCAGCGAGATCAGCAGGACGTTCTCGGCACCGGCAGGCCGCGTCCAGGTGTCCCGGTCCGCGCGGGAGCCGAAGCAGGGGCCGACGAACGTCACCACGTCGGTGTCGACCTGGTCGGCGTGCGGCTGCATGGCCCTCGGGATCATCGCCAGGGCCCTCGCAGGCCGGCCGGAGAAGACGTCCACGTCCGTGGTGGACGCCCCCGACACGGCGAGCCACTGCGCGAACTTCGTCCGGTACGCGTCGGCGCCCGGCAGCCTCCACAACTGTGCGGCCATGTCCTCGTCGTAACCGTCCCAGGCAACGAAGGTCGGGGAGAGCTGAAGGACGGGCCGGCCCTGTGACTCGGCGAGGGCGCGTGCGGCGTAGGCGCCGATGTCGTACAGGTACAGATCCGCCCTGTCCTGGTCGTACGCGGCGCGCAGCTGCTGCAGCGCCTGGACGGCGTCGTCGAGGAAGATGCCCATCGCGGCGATCGGGTCGTCCGGCCAGTCGTTGCCGGCGACCGGCAGGACCGAACCGTACGGAACGAATTCGGCGCCGGTGGCCGTGATCAGGCCGGCCACCGCGGGGTCGTTGGCGTACGTCACCCGATGACCGCGAGCCACCAGCTCACGCACGATCTCGAGGCTCGGCAGGACGTGACTGACGGCGGGGATGCCGACCATCGCGATGTGGGCACGGCGAGGGGACATGGAAGATCACTCGTTTCAGGTCTACGGCGAAGAGGACACACCGGACCGGTGCGCCGCAGCCCTGCAGAACTGCCGGGGGCACGCACGGGTACCCGGTCCGGGGAACGGGGACGCTGCCCCGTCCGTGTCAGCCGTAGATCTGGTGGAAATACATGCCCAGCATTTTAAGGGCTCTTCGCCCAGATGTGTGGGTCGGTTCGCGTCGTGGCACGAACAACGCCGCACCCTCCGTAGTTTCTTGATCGCCAAGATCGGAAACGACGT